>JAUZEU010000245.1 GCA_030838885.1 Bryobacterales bacterium
GATGACATTTGCCAAGGGAGCTGCATTGAAGGACCCTTCAGGTCTATTCAACTCCAGCCTCGACGGGAATGTTAGGCGCGCCATAGACATCCACGAAGGCGACAAGGTCGATGAGGCTGCCAGACTCGCTGGACTGCCTGCTCGGGAACCCGCCTGCTGATCTGACGTCCCGGCATCGGCTCCGGATGCCACATCCCGGCGACCCGGAGTAGCTGGAGGAGCAAGCCTGTGGCCCCACGCAATCATGGGCTTCTCCAGCAGGTAGTAACTCACCGCGGAGCAGGCAAAGATTCCGATGTACTTCACAGGGAATTGCTGCAGCGCGACGAAGGGCCAATGAACCATCACTCCGCGGATCAGGAAGATCTGCTGCCAGAGATAGATGCCATAAGAGAGCCGCCCCACGTACCGCAGTGGTTTCCATTCCAGAACGCGGCACGCAATAGAGGAGGGGTGAATCATCGTGCTCGCAACCAGCAACGGGAAGCATAAGCCCGCCTGCAGGAGCCGAACGCTGAGGGGAAATTTCCGCAGCGCCAGCATGAGCAGGCACGTAACAGTGATGCACAGCCAGGGCCTGAGCCATCGGACAGTGGCGGCACGGAAGTCCGGCCGCGCGAGAAGCAGAGCGAGAAGCGCGGGAAGCAGCAGACCATGAATGCGGAGGTCAGTACGGGAGAGAAACAGGTTCCCGGTGGAAGTCCCGAATCGCGCCATGAAAACAAACCAGGTAGCTGCTGCCGCCGTGAGCCACGCAACAATCTGAACTCGCCGTTTTGCGAACACCATGATTGCCGGGAGGATCAGGTAGAAGTGTTCTTCCACCGAGAGGGACCAGAAGTGGTCGGTATAGACCTCGTTCGGTGGGTCCCCGCCAAACGCGCCCCAGAAATTGCGAATCATCAAAACCGCGGCTCCGGTGGCGGCCAGACCCATCGGCAACCGGTGCAGGAAAGCGAGCACCAGATAAATGGTCAGGAAAAGCCACGCCGGTGGGAAAATCCGAAAAAATCGCCGCACATAGAAATCTCGCAGGGCGATGCTTCCATTCATGCGTTCTTCTTCCAGCAGCCGGGAACAGATGAGCAGCCCGCTAATGGCGAAGAAGAGATCGACGCCCGCCCACCCGTACGGCCTCAGGTGAGCCGTGCTGATGCGGCCCGGACCGAACTCGTCCGGGTCATGAGCAAAGATGACGGCGGCAATCGCGATTGCGCGCCAGCCATCCAGGCTGGGCAGGTAGCCGCTTCTGGGCGCACGCATTTGCCGCGCCGTCACTGGAGTAGAAACGGCCAGAAATTACAATTCTGTTCACTGGGCTCTGGAACGTCAAACAACACACGTGCGTGGCCGCACAGAATAGATGCAGCATCGTCCCGGTAAACAGGAATGCTGTCGGGAACGAAAGCTCATGCGTGATCGTGGGGAACTGCCTGAGAAACTCAACGCCGAATCACCGCGTCTCTTTCGATGCACGCCTGTGTAGACTCCGTACAGCGTCAATGAGCATTCTCGATTCTTGCTTCCGTCTCCAAATGCTGTGCTTACGCCATCCGGGGATATGCGGTTCGCAAAGCGTCGGAGCATCGCTCATTTCCCCTATACCTTTTCGGCAACCCTCAGAAGCGCGCATTTTCAGGCGCGTGAACCCGTCAACCGCCGCGCTGCTCGCGCCCAGCCTGATGGCGATCTGCCGCCAGGAGAAGCCATCCTTACGCCAGGGTGAACACCTGATCGCGACGGAATACCAGACTCGGCCGGCCGATTGGCTTTCCGCATTTCGTTCCCGTTGCCCGGACCCGTTGGTAATCCGGCGCGCGTGCGGTCGCAGATTCGGCGGCGCTCCTGTTCAGCGATCCGTGCGGCGAGGGCAATCATCAATTCACCTAGCCCGTTGCCGGTGGTGCTGAACTGCGGCTCGGTGTGAGAGATAAATTTAACCCCGTGGTCGGAAAGGCGCTTCACATACAGGAAAGTGCTGACGATGCCTTCGCGGGTAAAGCGGTCAAGGGCCCAGACGAGGACGGCGTCGAATTCGTGGCGGGCGGCCGCGTCGAACATCGCTTTGAACTGGTCCCGGTCGCCGTGCTTCGCGGTGGAATGGTCGATGTACGTGATGATGTAACCGATACGGGCGCAATGGTCCCGCAACTGGATTAACTGGTTCTCGGTACCCTGCCCTTTGTCCTTTGTGGAAACCCGGGCATAGGTGCCGACGCGGAAAACCGGTCTGACCGGGGCGGGGAACGGCGCTGAGGAACCAAGCAATTTGGCCGTGTTTCGGTTCCGCTTGAATGCTGTTTACGATGTGAACTTCCTGCTCCATTTCAAGTTGACGCGGTAGAGGCTAAAGTCTTTATTTACCATCTACGAACGATTTCCCAAGCTGAACGTCGCCGGTTCGATCCCGGTCTCCCGCTGCCTCTTTTCAATAACCTGGGAACTTTTCATGTTCTCAGAATTGATGCGGAAACCGTGAAGCCGATTTGCGGTTCCTGCGAAGATTCCGCCAGAGGACGATCCGAATCGATTACAAGGGTCCACGTACGATGCCGGTTTTCAATCCAGTGCATTGTCCATTCGCAGGTATGGACGGCTATGCCATTTAACGGATGCGCATCCACCTTAGTGGCGTGAATGCTGTGAGGATGATTTCCTGTTTAATTCTATTCGCCAATTTGACGCTCAAAGTAACGTGGACGTTCTGGCGGCATTCGGTAAGGCGCTCACCAAGGCGGTGGAAATGGTTCAGAATATAGTCTCGCAAAGCCGGATGTTGTTCAGGTGATCAAAGGCACCATTACGCCAACTGTGCATTTCAACAAAGATTCCTCTCCATGCTTGTCGCCGTGATCGGAACTTCCCTTTCCGCATACCTCTATACATGGCAATCGAATGAAGAGGTGGAGGAAGAGATTGCACAAGGCCGCATTCTGCTGTCACAACGAAGGGGGGCCACTGACTACGAATTGCAACATACGAGAAAGGACGTTTGATTTGGGATGATCTTCTCGAATCGGACGATGTACTTCATTATTCTTTCCGCTGCCGCCACATTGTTTAAATCAAGGAAGACTGATATCAACAGCGCGGCGGATGCAGCCCAAGCGCTCCGTCCTTTCGCGGGCGATGCAGCAGCAATCCTGCTTTCCGTCGGTATAATCGGAGTCGGCTTTCTCGCCGTACCGGTGATGACAGGGGGAGCGGCATACGATCTTTGCCAGACAGTCGGGTGGAAATACGGTCTTAAGAAGAGGCCCGCGCAAGACAGGCGGTTCTACATAGCAATTGCCGTTTTTACGGTCATTGGCGCTGCCGATCAACTTCCTCGGTTTTAATCGTATGAAAGCCGTTGTAGTGGCCGGCATTGCGCAGGGATTCTCGACACCCCCGCTTATGCTCCTGATTATGTTAATGACGAACAATCGCGCCATAATGGGCGATCGGGTGAACGGCCGCGCAATTGACATTTTGGGCTGGGTCACCACGGCGGCTATTTTTGCTGTCTCGGTGGGCCTGATTATCACATGGATGGTTTGATCCCGGATCGTCGCTGGAGGCAACAAGACGTCGATCTGCCCGCAGTAGTGGCAGCTTCTTCTCGTCGCGGGTCAATGTCTTCGGTTATACTTTCGATCGGACCGTGTGCTGGGACGATCGATATGAAAGTTACAAATTCTGGTTTAGCGGCGTTGACTCTCCTGGTATTCGCGGATCTTCCGCCAGCACTGGCCGAGACGAAATGGAATGTCGTGAAGACGTTTCAGATCGGTGGTCAGGGCAGTTGGGACTATATAACAGTCGACTCAGCGTCGCACCGGCTATATGTTCCGCGGACGACTCACACGATGGTGATCGAGGCAGAATCCGGCAGGATTTTGGCCGACATCCCCGGGCAGAAAAATGCGCACGGCGTTGCGATTGTCCCCGAATCGGGGCGCGGGTTTATCAGCGACGGCGGCGGTGACGGCGCAATCGTGATCTTCGATCTGAAGACGAATGCGGTGCTTGGCACTCTCGCCGCGATGCCCGATGCCGACGGGATAATCTATGACCCCCACAGTGGTCAAATTCTAACCGTTTCGGGGCGCGGAAAAGCGCTGATGTCTTTCAAACCGGACATCGATCCCCAAAACGGAAAGATAGATCAGCCGATCGCGCTGCGTGGAGAGCCGGAGTTCCTTGCGGCCGATGCTGCGGGGAAAGTCTACATCAATCTGATGGACACTCATCAGGTGGCTGTCGTGGATTTCAGGACGAGGAAGGTGATTGCGAATTGGCCCGTGGCGCCAGGCGGTTTGCCGGTCGGCATGGCGATAGACCCTAAGAACGGGCGCCTCTTCATCGGATGCAGAGGCCCCCGGAAGTTGATCGTAATGAGTACCAAAGACGGCAAGGTGATATCCGACCTGCCCATCGGCGAGAGTGTCGATGCCGTCAAATTCGACGGTGATTACGCCTTTGCGAGCACCAGCGGCGCAGAGCTCTCAATCGCCCGCGAGACGTCGCCCGGGAAATTCACCATTGTGCAGACGGTGAAAACAGGTGAAGGTGCAAGAACCATGGGACTCGATGCCTCAACCCGCAAGATCTATCTCCCCGCTGCGGAATTCGAGAGCGGAGCAAACGGTCGACGTACACCCAAACCCGGTTCGTTTATGATTCTGGTGGTCGCCCCTCAGACCGCAAAGTAGCAGCCAGTAAGAACCTGAAATCGGTTCGCTTCTTATCCAGGGATCACATCGCGAAGGCGAGGTTCACTCCGAAGGTGCGGGTGGAAGGTTGCGCAATTGGAGTGATCGTTCCGCGATGATGACCTGCGTGGAGCTCGTGAGTGTTGACCACGTAGCGGCCGATGAAGTAGCCCATGGCACTACCTGCAAATATGTCGGAAGCATAATGCTGGCGGGCCGTGTAACGCGCCGCTCCTACAACTCCCGCAAGGCCGTAAGCCACAAAGGGCACCCATTTTCGGTTGCGGTATTCATGGGCAATCACCGAGGCCAGTGCCCATGCTGCTACGGAATGGCCGGAGGGGAAGCTCGATCCACCGTCAAAGAAATTGCCGGGATGGGTACCGGCATCAGGCCGGTTTCGCCCGGCAACCGCCTTCACTATCTGAACCACAATCAGTCCGTCAACAAGAGCTTCGCCGCCCAGCACTCCGGTTTCGCGCGCTTTCTGGTTATCGGCCAGAACACCGTACAGGTAAAATCCGGCCACCTCGGGAGCGATGGTATAGACGGCGCCCAGCCGGGAAATCGATTTGCCCCATCGGACCTGTCCCGCACTGTTTTCGAAAAGATGTGTCGAGCGACGGTCAGTCAGGATAAGGCCGGCTGTGATGGCGCCAAGGCCGGCCCACAATACGCCCTCGTCCCGATTCATATGAAACGGGCTCGTCCAGATCGCCTTTTGGTCAAGCCAGATATTACTGAGAAGCTTCCGGGTGAGAGGCTTGAGGTTTTCGGTATCGCCTGGATAGAAGACCAAGTCCCTCCGGTCCTGAATAGCCGGCTCTGTTGCGTGAGGGTCTGAGCCGGCAGCGGGGGTATCCGGAGGAGGGCTCGCGGGTTCCTGGCTGCCCGCCACGATACATGGCTGATACAGCGCACAGATGATCAAGCCGATATACCAGCCTCGCCGTTTCATAAGGTTTGACATGATTTCTTCCGCTAAACAGCTGATTCATTCCGTAGGCAGTTTTGAGGCCGTTCCTTTTCTGCCAGTCATTTACTGACGCCGCGCTAAACTTGACCAATGCGCCGACCATTTTTGTCGTTCCTCCTTCTGGTCACAACCACGTCCGTTCTGGCCGGCGAAACCATCTATCAGAAGCCGCCCCAAGAAGTTCTGGACGTGCTCAATGCCCCGCTGACCCCGACCATTTCCGTCAGCCCCCGTCGCGACTACGCCATCCTGATGCAGCCCACGCGCTACCCATCAATTAATGAAGTCGCCCAACCGATGCTGCGTCTCGCCGGGATCCGCATTGACTCCAACACCAATGGCATGCACCTCTCGGGCAATCTCACCTCATTCACCATCAAACGCCTGTCCGATGGGGCCGATATCAAGGTCTCCATGCCCGCCGACCCCAAACTCGGCCCTCCCTCTTGGAGCCCGGACGGAAATCGGTTCGCTTTTTCGAATACCACCGCACAAGGCATTGAACTCTGGCTCGGCGTCACCGCAACAGGACAAACCCACCGTGTGGATAACGTGACACTGAACGGGGTTCGCGTCGCCGCGGGTGGCGGACGTGGCGCGGGCGGCGGAGGAGCCGTCGTATGGCTTGGGGACAGCAAGACACTCGTCTTGCACCTCATCCCGGCGGGCCGCGGCGCTCCCCCTTCCGAACCGGCCATCCCGAGGGGCCCACACACCCAGGAAAGCCTCGGCCACGCGGGCCCGGCGCCCACCTTTGAAGACCTCCTCTCCAACCCTCATGACGAAGACCTCTTCGACTACTACGCCACCGCCCAGCTCGCCTATCTTGACGTAGTGACCGGCAAAGTGTCGCCGCTCGGGAAACCCGGCATTTTCACGATGGTCCGGCCCTCGCCTGACGAAAAGCACCTGATGGTGGGCCACCTGCACCGACCTTATTCCTACCAACTTCCGGCCGGATCCTTCCCGCAGGAAGTCGAAGTCTGGGACCGTACCGCGAAAGTCGAATACAAGGTTGCGAGCCTCGGCCTGTCTGAGCGCGTGCCCTTAGGCGGCGTCCGCACCGGCCCACGCTCCTATGAATGGATCCCCGAGAAATCCGCCACGCTCCTCTGGGTTGAAGCCCAGGATGGCGGCAACCCCAAAGAAAAGGTCCCTTTCCGGGATAAGATCTATGCCCACGCCGCCCCCTTCCAGGGCGAGCCCCGCGAGGTCAACAAGACGCAGGAGCGCTTCCGCGGTTTTCAGCCGCTCGCTAATGGGAAAGCGCTGGTGGAAGACTACGAACGTAACAAGCGCGTCCTCCGTACTATGGAGATCGACCTCGAAAAGCCAGGCTCCGAACCGAAAGTCATCTTCAGCCGCAATGAGCGCGATGCCTACCACGACCCCGGCACGCCTCTCACGAAGAGCACGCCCGAAGGCCGCCGCACCGTCATTCAGGCCGGCGAGGAAATCCTCCTTTCCGGACTCGGTGCCTCCCCCACTGGCGACCACCCCTTTATTGACCGGTTCGATATTTCAACCGGCAAAAAGGAACGCATTTACGAAGCGCCCGCCAACTCCTTCGAAATCGTGGAAGCGGTTCTGGACGACACCGGATCCCGCCTGCTCACACGCCGGGAAAGCCCCACCGAGCCGCCGAATTACTTCATACGGACCGGCGCTACCCTGAAGGCCCTCACGCACTTTACGAACCCCGCGCCGACGACCGCCGGCATCACCAAACAACTGGTCAACTACAAACGGGCCGACGGCGTGCCGCTCTCGTTCACCCTCTACCTGCCCGCCGGGTACAAGGCCGGAACCAAATTGCCCGCCGTCGTCTGGGCCTATCCATATGAGTTCAGCG
>JAUZEU010000272.1 GCA_030838885.1 Bryobacterales bacterium
CAGGCTATGGTGCTGCGGAGCCGGATTGTCTTGGCAGCGGCAAGGGGCCGCGCCAATCAACAAATTGCAGCGGATCTCGGGATTCCGCAGATCACGGTGGGGAAGTGGCGACGATCGTTTGCGGAGCGCGGTTTGGACGGACTGCGCGATGCACCCCGCTCCGGCAGGCCTCCGAAACACGACGCTGCAGTCTGGCAAAAAGTGCAAACTCTGGCCTGTCAGCAACCGGAATCGCAAGGACGCTGGAGCGTGCGAACTCTGGCGCGAAAGGTGGGGCTGCCACACAGCACGGTTCACGCGATGTTAAACGCTTCGGAACTCCAGCCACATCGTATCCGAACGTTCACTTTTAGTCCGGATCCGGAATTCGAGCCGAAACTCCTGGACATCGTGGGGTTGTACTTAAAGCCGCCGGAAAATGCGCTGGTGTTGTGCGTGGACGAAAAGCCTGGGATTCAGGCCTTGGATCGAACGCAGCCATTGCTGCCGCTGCGGGCCAGGAAACCGCAGAGTTGGACCAACGAGTATGTCCGCCACGGAACGCAGACGATGATCGCTGCCCTGGAGATCGCCACCGGCAAGGTGGTCGCTCATGTGCGCAACCGGCGCACCTCGGTCAACTTTCTCCGCTTTATGAATGATGTGGTGCGGGCTTACCCGGACCGGGACCTCCACGTGGTGGTCGACAACCTGAACATCCACAAGAATGAGGCGGCGCGACGGTGGCTTAGCCGCCATCCACATGTTCAGTTCCATTACACTCCCACACATGCCTCGTGGGTCAACCTGATCGAGTGCTTCTTCAGCATTCTCAGCAAACAGGGCCTGGCCCACAGTGTCCAGCATTCCAAACAGGATCTAAAGCAACTCCTCGACCGCTTCATCGCCAGCTACAACGAAACATGCAATCCGTTTACCTGGACCAAAGGACCGGAGCATCTGCAACGAATCATCGAGACGACCAGGGAATATCAGGCGCTTCATCCCAGAAAACCGCGCCGCCGTCCAGCGAAGCGGAAGAAAGCAGGTTCTATAAAGAACTAACGGGACGATGCACTAGGCTAGCGTTTTGCACATTTAGGCAGCAGCTTTGGCCCATTCGATAAGGGGCTGAAGGATTTTTCGCGATTGTGCATCGAGTCTGGGGTCGCCGAAAATCTTTTCCTGCCATGTGGCTTGCCGCAGATTTCGAAGAATGTCTTCAAACGAAACCGACGCTTTGCGTTTGTACCAAAGCCGCTCGATAGCTGATTGCGGCGCGCAGAGGTGCCCTGACGTTGCGTGCCAGAGCAAAACGAGATCATAGATGTAGAAGACGAGGGGAGCAGTTCGCTGCGTGGCTTTGGAGACGCGATTCTGCGGGTCTTCAAAACCCAGGAACTGTTTCACGTCGCGGAAGCAAACCTCCAGCGGCCAGCGCAGGGCGAAGGTTTCGAGGATTTGCGGCGGCTTCAGCGTAAGGTCGGTAGAGAAGAAACAATCGTCGCGGCGATGGCCGCTGGGATCGCGGACTACCACGACGCGCAGAAGTTGCGGCCCGGCGCTGGAATACCATAACGCGTCGATGGACTGGTACCAGACCTTAACCTTGCGGCCATAGATCCGCACCGTGGTTTTGATCCAGGACCGGGCCGGATCCTGCGCCATCTGCTCGGGACTCGGCAAGCGCTGACCTTTTTTGCGCCGTCGGCCGCGGCCGACGCCAGGGATCGGAGGCAGTTCGAACAGAGCGGCTTTCATGGTCATGCGGCTGATCACTACGGCATTGGCCGGCAACTGACGGCTGATGGAACCACCGGCATACTCGCTGTCTCCGAGGACGCGCAGTTTCCGCGGGCCCGGCCACCGGGCGACAACCTGAATCATTTCCAGAGCGAGTTGAGGGTGAGTGCGATATTGCTTTTCGGCAGCTTGCCCGGTCTGTTTCTTTTCCGGCCTGCCATTGCGGCCGGGAGCCAGCTTTGGACTGTTGCGTTTGCGATAGAGGCGGACGAGGACAGGGAGGGCCCAGGTCTTCCGGGGAGCGAAAGGAAACGAGACCTGGAGGGAGAGAACGACCCAGCTATGGCCGAAAGAGAAGACGGGCCGCTTCCGGGTGGAACGCAGCGGATCATGATGCATGCCGGCACCCCAGATGTGGCGTCCGGACTACGCGCGAGAGTGTCATCGACCGCTGCGGTCAGCACTTCAGGACAGAAAGGCAACAGAAGCTGGAAGACACAGTGACCGAGAGCATCAAGGTTCCAGCGGGCCTGACTGAAGAAGCGGTGAAAGGCGGAGTAGTGTTGAAGCGGCCCAGTTGAGCGGACTGGATTACACGTGTGAGAGATCGGCGGCCGGAGCAGAGAATCCAGGCGCAGGCGAGGGCCCAGAAGGAGGAGAAGCTGGGCTGGGTAAAGCAGGGCTGAAAGGCGAGCAGGAGAGGAGTAAAAGACCGGACGAGGAGATCAGGCATCGGCGGGCCTTAAATCTTTCATCGATGTTATGAAAGACATGCCAGTCAAAAAAAGCGCCTCAGCGCTTCTTACGCTCCTCGAGCAGATCCAGGCTCAGACTTGAGATCTGTTTCAGCCACTTCTGAATTTCGGCATAGCGGCGCACGCCTTCGCTGACTTCCTGCTTCACGTGCGCAGGCACGGGGATCTGGCGTGCCCGCCGGTTGCCGGCGTTGACTGAGAGAATCCAGATCGGGCCGTGCCCCTTGCCCTTGTCCTTTTCGCAGTACCGGCAGCCTGGCTTGTTGCAGCGGATCATTCGGCTCATGAGCGAACCCGCCAGCACGATGGTGGGATCGGGAGCCCGTTGTGCCAGGCGTTTGCGAGACTCTATAATGCGTTCCGCTTTATCTTTCACCATATATCTGAAAGATAAAAGAACAGAAACCAGCTGTCAACAGAAAAATTACATTCTCAGGCAAAAATGTTTGGGGCGAACCGCATGAGGGTTCACAGCTCAGCGCAGGGCCAAAAAGTGCAAAACTCTAGACTAGCTGTTACTGAGAGAATTGATCGTGACGCCAGTGCTGGTAATCCGGGCTGTTACTGCCACTCCCGGCACCACCACTGTAGAGGCGTCCTGCACTCGACCGCTGACAATCGCATAGCCGCCCTGAGCGGAAAGAGGCCATGCAAAACACGCCAAAGAGTAATGAAATGCTTATTCTCGACATTTCGTCCTCAATGTTCCCGGTTGGTGTCTTAACAACAGGTAAACGGAGGCCTATCAACGCTTTGTTCAAATACTTGAACGGTGGTTGCGCGGGTGGCGCATAAGGTACGAAAAGATCCGCATTTCTCGATGACGAATCGAACTGCCCCGTGGCCCGTGCACAGCACGAGTCTACCGCCGGTTTCCTGTTCCTCGCGCCATACATCGAGCTTCAGAGCCGTCTTGAGCCGGCATTCGAAGGCTTTGAGCCTGCACCGTCTTTTCCTCTTCGTGCCCTGCGAAGTCACCCTCGACCCGGACGCCCGTCCGAGCCGGTTAATGCCCGAATAGGCGTGCCGGGTTTCGAGATGATCAAACGCCAACAGAGATGTCCTGCTGCCCGGCAGGAGACCAGCTCCGTGGGTTTGGGTATAAGCGCTCAGATCCCCGACATGATCATCGCCTCACATAATATGTGAGTAAATGGAAAAATGCGCAATTCTGCCCCGAGCTGCCCTCATGCTGTGCGCTCCGACTGGTCAGGGCTCTTGACAACCGCCTCAACACTGATATGCTTCCGTAGTCGAAAAGTTTCAATCGTGATCCTCCAGGCGCGATTTGCTACCTATCGCGCTGATGTCATAAGGAGCTTCCATGTTTACGAGCCATGACCCTATTCTGATACGTCACCGCACCTTACGTTCGGGTCGTCACCTTCCCGGTCAAATCTTCGCTGTCGCCTTCTGCGCCCTAATCGCACTCTTTGCCGGAGGGGGCTCTTTGTATGCTCAGGGGAACGCTGCTATTGTCGGCGTTGTGAATGACGCTTCAAAGGCGGTGGTTGCCGGAGCGGGCGTAACTCTCACCAACCTGGGGACAGGCCTCCAGCAGCAGGCAACTACGGATTCAGGCGGGCGCTACAACTTCTCAGGGTTGCAAGTGGGGAACTACCGAATCGACGTAACCAGTTCGGGGTTTAAGAAAGTTTTCCAAACGGGTGTCACCCTTACGGCAGAACAGGCTCTTACAGTGAACTTCACGCTCGAAGTCGGCCAGGTAAGTGACACAGTTGAGGTTTCCGGAGCTGTAACGAGCCTTGAAACAGTGAACTCCACAGTCAGATCCGTGGTAGATCATCAGCTTATTGAAGACCTGCCCCTGAATGGCCGCAACGCGCTCCAGTTGCAAACGCTTATCCCTGGCGCGATCAATCAGACCGGCGCACGCGTGAGCCTTTCACAGGAAGACGGCGTATCTGTAAACGGTGCCCGGGGAAACGATAATAACGTCCTGCTGGACGGCGGTCACAATAACGACCTGTACGACGGAACGCCCACGTCGATGCCGAACCCGGACGCACTTCAGGAATTCAGTATCCTGAGCAGTAGCTTCAGCGCCGAGTATGGCCGCGGGGCCGGATCGCTGGTGACAGCCGTTACCAAATCCGGGACGAACGCATACCATGGATCCGTTTACGAGTACCTGAGGTATGACAAACTGGATGCGCGGTCATTTTTCGGGCACAAAGGATTAGTAGAAAAGCCCACTCTGAAGCGCAATCAGTACGGGGCGAGCGTGGGTGGCCCCATCATCAAAGATAAGACATTTCTGTTTTTTTCCTGGGAATCGCTGCGGGAGCGCAGCGCAACCACAAATACAGGTCAGGTGCTGCCAACCGCGGCTGAGCGCGCGGGCGACTTTTCGCAAAGCAAAACGAAGCCCACCGATCCGCTGACGGGAGCCCGTTTCCCCAATGACCAGATTCCATCCAGCCGCTTTTCGAAGGCAGCGACGGATATTGGCAATCTGCTGTTTCCGCTTCCGAATATCAACGGCAATCAACTGATCTTCAATGCACCGGGAAGCGACACCCGGGACCAATATCTCACCCGGTTCGACCATGCATTCACGGCCAGCGACAGAATCTACGCGAGCTACTTCTACTACGATACCTTTACGAAAGCCAATGCCGGCTTGCCTCTGTTTAACGGCTTTAATAACTGGACGAACAACCACCTCGTAGTCAATTACACCAGGATTGTGACGCCCACCATCATCAACTCCCTTACGTACACGCTGAACCGCCTGGCGTTCGTGCGAGCTGCCGATCCCATCCTTCCCGACAAGTTCCCTGGAAAACCTCCGGAGATCGCACCAGGCCTTCGATACCAATACTTCGGGGTCAACACCGTGGCCCAGGCTCCGCAATACCCTTACAGCACAAGGCTCGGGTCATTTGCGGGCTACTTCGGAACCGGAGGGAATACCTATTTTGATGTCGTCCCTACTGCACATGAAATTCGCGATACAGCGACATTTACCCGCGGAGCGCATTTGGTCAAGGTTGGGTTCGAGTTTTCTCTCAGCGAGGCGAACCGTAACGAAGTCTTCAATGCCGATGGGGCGTCATTCGATTTCAACGGCAGCCGCGCCGGCAACGGATTCGCCGAGTGGATGCTGGGTCTGCCTACCAACTTCCAGCAATATTCAACCCTACGCACGGACAATCAGTTCAAGACGTTTGGCGCCTTTGTGCAGGATGACTGGAAAGTGCGCCCAAATCTGACTCTGAATTTGGGGCTGCGATACGAGCCTTATTTCGGTATCCACGATGGCCACAACGAAATTATTGCCTACAGGCCCGGGACACAATCCACCCTTTATCCGAACGCGCCTAAAGGCCTTGTCGTCCCAGGTGATCCGGGCGTCTCATCGACCACCTACAACAAGGACTGGAACAATATTGGCCCCCGCATCGGCTTCGCCTGGCTGCCCTTCGGCAGTAAGACCACTGTGCGATCCGCGTATGGCGTCTTCTTTAACACCGAGCGTGGCTATCTTCTCAATGAGACACAGTTAAATCAGCCCTTCGTGCTGAACGTTTCCATACCGAATCCGCCGAGCTTTGAAAACCCGTTTATGAACTTTGCCGGAGGCAATCCCTATCCGTTCACCCCTCCGGCTACGGACGCCGCGCGCAAGGCCTACAAGTTCATCTTGCCTATGCCCATCTCGCGCTTCTTCAACCCCGACGCCGCCACACCCTACAACCAGCAGTGGAACTTCAGCGTGCAGCACGAGTTTCCGG
>JAUZEU010000288.1 GCA_030838885.1 Bryobacterales bacterium
TCCGGGCGCAACCACGGTCAGCGTTACTTCGACCGCAGGTCCATACTCTGGTACTGTTGCTGGTAACGGATCAACTGTCGTCGCAGGCACACCGAACACCGCTACCAACAGCGTTTTCGTGCCGTTCGCACTGTTTTCGTTGTACCAGAATCCGCCCACGGGCGTTTCGCTTAGCTTTAAGACCAAGCTTTCTGGCGCAATGTATTCTGGTGTAGATGACACCGGAGAAGGCGATTTAAGTTTTACCGGCACTTCAATAGCCGGTGGCACAACGACGATTAACTACACATACGATGCAGTCACCACTCCGGAACCAACGATGTTTGGTGCGCTTGCTATCGGTATGGCAGGCTTGGGCATCGTTGCCCGCAGACGTTCCCTGAAGGCTTAACTCCGTACTCATTTGCCGTGATCGGGAGGGTGCCTACGGCCCTCTCTCGACCACCGCGAATGAGATAACTGAATTTCGGTAAAATCGAGCCAGGTATTCCGTTGGCGAGTGCGCTGGTCTCACGGGGCACTCGGTTTGTGATTTGTACTTTAAGCGGCCGCAGCAATTGCCAGACCGCAATTTTCTCGGACTCGAGCGCGTCTGAAGTACAAAATACGTTAGACCCAAACCATCTTAACTCGCACTAGAACTGCCTCTTCCGCTACACTGCAAGCCAGATCAACTTACGGACTCTCCCGTCAGCCATGCCATTCGAGTCGGTATTCTTGCAAGGCCAACCAGTACCACGTACTCGCCTGCTATAGCTGAGCCACGCTTCGGCACAGGCCCGAGGAACAGGTGAACGACTCCGCCCTGATGACAAAGCAAGAAGCACGTCGTAAGAAACGCTGCCCAGACCACGCAAGCAGAAATCCGCATGCCGGGGGCATGGATCGCATCTTCCGGTTTTCGCTTGTGACAGATCCCGGCCACCTCGGGAGGGTTCTGGTACCCTTCGCGGAAATATTCAAGGCCATCGGTTTCAAGAGCATCCCAAGTCTTGAAACCACCATACCTTCGGGGATTTCGAAGTCGACACCCGTCGTACTATCAGGCATTTGCGCCACCTTATGCAGTTCTGAGGAAGGCCAGCCTAAACTAACTTGATGACAGTTCGCAGCATTGTGCTGAAAGTGCATCTCTTTCTGGGCCTGGTTGGGGCAGTTTTCCTGCTGATTTTAGGCCTCACCGGAAGCATTATCGCGTTCGAAACCGACATCCCACACTGGCTCAATCCGAACCTGTTCTCCGTCAAGCCCGGGCCGCGTACCGTGCCGGAACAGGAGCTTGTCCGGCTCACGGAAGCACAATTCGCACCCGCACGAGTAAATGCAGTTCAGTTCCTGAGGCATCCGGATCTCGCCCGCGTGATGCAATTACCAGGAGGAGTCAGAGTCTTCGTCAACCCTTATACAGGCGCCATTCTCGGCAGTGTCATAGGCCCGTTTACCTCCGAGCGAACACTCGGCTATATCCACCAGATCCACCTTCGGCTGGTGCCCGATCCGCGCGCTACACCCCAACTGGCCGCACCCGGTAAGACCTTCGTCAGTTTCGCGGGTCTCATTCTCTGCCTGCTGGTGCCGACCTGGCTCTTCCTGTTCTGGCGAACCCGCCGGACTACAGTCAAGTGGAGCGCGTCCTGGTTTCGCATCAGCTTCGATCTGCATCACGTCATCGGTATCTATGCCGCACTGTTTCTATTGACAGCCGCCTTCACCGGCATCATAATCGGCTTCGAGTTCGCCGAGAACACCATTTATGCGCGGATGCACTCCGAACGTCCCGGACGCCCGGCGGTTGTTGAGTCCCGGCCGGCGTCAAACCCCACGCCAATCACTATCGACCAAGCCATCGCCATCTCCCGGGCGGCAATGCCAGACCCTACTCTCGCCGGATACTCACTTCCTCACAAGCCCAAAGATGTGTTCGCCGTTATGCTGCGTGTCCCGGAGGAAACCTCCGACTTCGTTCACTCCAGTGTCGCGGTCGATCAATTCAGCGGCCGCGTGCTGCAGGTTCAGGATTTTCGCACCGATTCCCCCGGCTTCTTCTGGGTGCGTTACAACCGCTCCATTCACACCGGAGACATTCTGGGCACCCCGACACACATTCTGCTTTCGGTTTCCAGTTTGCTGCTTGTCGTCATGGTCTGCACGGGTCCAATAATCTGGTGGAGGAAGCTCGCGGTTTGACGGAATGCGAAAGGTTCACATCGTGCACTGGAGGCCAGGTGAAGCGACGCAGCTTGTCGAACGGGTCCGCGCAGCCGGATTCGCCGTGAATTACTGCGAAGATCCCAGCGGCCCCGCGATCACCCAGGCCGTCCGGGATTATCAACCGGATATTGTGGTCATCGACCTTTCCCGCCTGCCGAGTCACGGCAAGGAAGTCGCTGTCTGGCTGCGCGGCCGCACGGCAACCCGCCATATTCCCATTGTCTTCACAGGCGGCGATCCGGCCAAGGTCGCAAAGATCCAGGAGATCCTTCCGGACGCCGTTTTCACCGTCGAATCGAAAGTGGTTCCTGCGCTCAAATCCGCGCCTGCCGAAGTCCTCCAACCGGTAGTGCCCGCACCGATGATGCAGCGCTATCAGGACAGAACTCCGGCTCAGAAGATGGGCATCCGCGAAGGATCGAAGGTCGGCGTCATGAACCCTCCCCGCGACTACCTGACGGTCCTGGGAAACATGCCGCCAGATGTGGAACTCGCCGAAGATCCGGGCAGCCCCCAGGACGTGACGCTCTGGTTCGTCCACGAACTGGAACCTTTCTTTGCCGCACTGCCCCGGATGCGAAGCATCGCGACACGCACGAAGCTCTGGGTTCTCTGGAAAAAGGGTTCGAAAAATGGCATTACGCAAAATTTCATTCGCAAAACGGCGATTGACGCTGGCCTGGTAGATTACAAAATTTGCTCAGTCGACGGCCACTGGAGCGGCATCGCCTTCGCCCGCAGCAAAGCATGAATCTCCCCCGCGAATTCTATGCGCGCCCCACAGCTGACGTGGCGCGCGATCTCATCGGTAACGTTCTCGTACATGGGGAGACTGCCGGTATCATTGTCGAAACCGAAGCTTATCCTGGCGGGGAAGATCTCGCGTCCCACTCGGCCGCAGGCATCACCGAGCGCACCCGCGTCATCTTCGGCCCGCCTGGCCATGCTTATGTCTATCTCTCTTACGGGATGCACGAGTGCCTCAACATTGTTGCCGAGCCTGATGGCCAGCCCGGCTGCGTCCTGATTCGCGCCCTGGAACCCGTCGCGGGGCTCCAAATCATGGGCACGCGCCGCCCCGCCGCAAAGAATGTCCGCGATCTCACCTCCGGCCCCGGGAAACTGACTCGTGCACTGGGCATTACGAGAGCCCATTACGGCGTGGACCTGACACGGGGCAATCTCACTGTGCAGGATCCCGCCGATCGAATACCCTTAGAGATCCAGGTAACCTCCCGCATCGGCATCACAAAATGTGCCGATCTGCCCCTGCGCTTTCTCGCAAAAGGCAGCCCGTTCGTCAGTAGACCCTGGGCGTGAGGCTTGGTGAATAATAGAACAATGCTCTGGCTGATAAGGCACGGCGAAACCGAGTGGAGTTTGTCCGGCGCGCATACCGGATTGACGGATATTCCGCTGACCCCAGCCGGCGAAGAAAAAGCCCGGAGTATCCGCGACAAACTGGCAGGCGTGCATTTCGCCATGGTGCTGACCAGTCCGCTGCTGCGTGCCCGCCGAACCTGCGAACTGGCCGGCTTCGGTGATCAGGCGCAGATCGAACCCAATCTGGTCGAATGGAATTACGGCGATTACGAAGGGCGCACCACCGCCGACATACGTAAGGAACGCCCGGGATGGTACCTTTTCCGCGACGGCGTGCCGAATGGCGAGACAGTGGAGCAGGTAGGAGCGCGCGCCCGGAAAGTAATCGAACGCGCCCTGACCGCAAACGGTGACGTTGCGCTTTTCGCGCACGGTCACATCCTGCGAATTCTCGCTGCCTGTTGGATCGAGCTGCCCCCCGAACACGGCAAGAACCTGGTGCTGGGCACGGCCGGTATTGGGACGCTGGGCTTCGAACACTGCACCCCGGTGATTGACCGCTGGAACTGTTGACCCCAAAATATTAGGTGAAGCGAATTCAATAACGAGATAATAAAGAGGTTCCTATGCGCCGACCTCCTCTCCTCACCACCTCGCTGCCGGCTGCATTCGCCGCCTTGTTCACCCTCACGACGATTTCGTGTTCCCGCAGCGGCGCCGAGCAGCAACCCGTCATGCCGCCCGTGGCTGTACGAGTAATTCCCGCCGTCACAGCAGACGTGCCTCTCGAAATTGCCGCCATAGGCAACGTGGAAGCAATCTCCACAGTCGACGTCAAAGCTCGTATTACGGCGCCCGTTCTCAAAGTCCTGTTCAGCGAAGGCCAGGA
>JAUZEU010000321.1 GCA_030838885.1 Bryobacterales bacterium
TTCAGCGGTTTGTCTTTAAGCATCCGGAGTATGGAACCGGCGAGGGCTTCAACATCCATGGGCGGTGTCAAAAGAGCGTTCAATTCCGTTGTCACCATCTCCGGGATACCTCCCGCTGTTGTGGCGACAATGGGCAGATTGGCGTCGATTGCCTCCAGCAGGACGTTTGGGGATCCTTCACTGTGCGACGGGAGGACAAAGACGTCAGCGAAGGCATAGAACGGGCGCAGGTCTGTCTGGTGGCCCGCAAAGATCACCAGTTCCTGGAGGTCCAGTTGAGCGCAGAGGGCTTTCAGATTGGCAGCCTCCGGTCCATCGCCCACCAGGACCAGGCAAACCGGCAGATTCGGCTCCGTCGTGCGAATAATTGCCAAAGCTCGAAGTAACTCGGCGTGGCCCTTTTCCTTTGAGAGGCGGCCGACGGTCAGGAGGATCTGCGTGTCCGGTGCGATGGCAAGCTGTTGCCGAAGGGCGGCGGCTTCGTTTCGCGGAACCGGGGCAGAGATGCGGATGGGCATGTGCTCGACATGGATGCGGTGGCGGGGGATGCCCCGGCTCGCGAGTTGGCGGGCGAACGGCTCGCAGACCGTGATTAGCCGGTTCGCGCCGAAATGCGACCAACGATCCAGGTGATTGTAAAGGCGGGTGGACCAGTGGGTGGTAGTGTAGCCGTGGTGGAAGGCGACCCATTTCGCCGACTTGTGCAGGCCGGATGCCCTGATCAGAAAATGGGACTTGACGGCGTTGGTCCAGATGATGTCCGGCTGACGTCGCTGTACGACGTTGCGAAGCTGCGGGATCACGCTGAAGTCAAAGCGGCCGTTTTCCGGGACGATGTCCAGCGGAATATCTTCGGCGCGAATGGCGCGGGTGAAGGCGTTCTCGTCGCCCCTTAGGAATGTAAGGACGGACAGTTCGATTCGCGGCGTTGTTTTCGAGCAGAGCGATTCTCGGTGGAATTCGAGAACGGCTTTGGTGGGCCCGGTGATGGAATGAGCTTCGAGGACGGTCAGAATACGGATCGGCGAGGAATCCAAAACACCACGCTACACTAGGCATTCCGCCCTTCGGCTGCTTGTGCGCATCCTTTTCGTTTCTCCCCGACAATGCTGGCCAGCGGTAAGCGGGGCAAAACTCAGGGATTACCACTTCGCCCGCGGCCTGAGTGCCCGCTCAGAACTCACTTACGTCTACTTCGCGGATCCTGGCAAAGCCAGCCCGTATCTGCCTCTTCACGCCGAAGTCATCCCTGTTCCGAAACCCCGGATGTATACGCCCATGAAGGTGCTTCGGGGTGTTGTTGGCCGGTTACCGCTGCCGCTGGTCAACTACACGTCCCCGGCGATGACCTCGGCTTTGCGGGCGCTGGTGAAGGCCCGGAAGTTCGATCTGGTTCACTTCGACAGCATCCACATGATGCCCTACGAACACCTGTTTGGGGGGACGCCTGTCATTTACAACTGGCACAACATCGAATCGGAGTTGATGCGGCGTTACGCGGAGACTGCGCCGCTCAGCAGGCGGGCGGTGGCATCGGTGACCGCCCGAAAAATCGAAGCCGCCGAACGGTACATCCTGCGAAGCGCTTTCGGCCACGTTGTCTGCAGCGGGAGGGAACGGGACGCACTCGCGGCAATCGCCTCCGGGGCGCGGGTCACGGTGGTGCACAACGGGGTGGACCTAAGCGGTTTTGCGAGGGGCTCGGCTGAGGGAAGGCGGTTCCGACTGGTGTTCGTCGGTTCGATGAACTACCACGCGAACTCGGACGCGGGGCTTTGGTTTGCCCGGGAAGTGTGGCCTGCGGTCCGGGAGCGGCATCCGGAATGGAGACTGACGCTGGTTGGTTCGAATCCTCCGCCCGCGGTTGTGGCGCTCAGGGAACAGCTGGGCATCGAGGTGACGGGAACGGTGACCGACGTAAAACCGTATTACCGGGAGGCGCTGGCGGCGATTGTTCCCCTTCGTACGGGGGGCGGTACGCGCCTCAAAATTCTGGAAGCCATGGCGGCTTCCGTTCCGGTGGTTTCCACGGAACTGGGGGCGGAGGGACTACCGGTGATTTCCGGGGAAAACTTGCTGCTCGTGAAAAACCGAACCCAATGGCTGGAGGCGCTCGAGGCTGTGACCGGCGATGCCGAGGTGCGGTCCGGGTTGATCCGGGCAGCCCGCGCTACGGTTGCCGCGTTCGACTGGGAAGTTTTGGGTCAGTCGCTTTTCGAGACTTACCGAGGCTGGCTACTTCTTTAGAAACGGCGCGCACCCGGCTATCGCTTTCATTCTACGAGAGGAACAGGACTGGACGGCACCAATATCGAAGCCGTCGTGGCCGGCATCCAGCAGCGCAGGGTTCGACGGCACGTAGCCGGCGCGGACCCACTGCATCATCGTGGCAAGCATGTCTTCCTGATGCAGGGCTACAGCCTGCCGGAGCCGGTAGAGGGAAGCCCACTCCCAGCAGGAGCGCCAGTTCGGGCCCTTACCAGGCTTTGGGTTTGTTTTGTTGCAGGGGCCTCCATTCACGTAGCGGTAGTTTACGGGCAGGGACCAATACACGGACGGATCTGAACTCTGGACAAAGTCGCCTTCCTTGTATGCCGCAGCCGCAGCCGCCGCCCATATCGGCGGTTTATTGCCGAGGTACTTCGAATCGAACAGTTCCACAGAGCGCTGCCAGTCGAAGAACTTCGGGTCTCCATCCACGTCATGCACCCCGGGCGGAGAGGAGAACTTCGCGGCGTACCCCTTGCCCTGATTCGTATATTGCGAGCTGGCGGAGTCCGTCACGTTGTGGCCGTAACCGGAGTTGTAGTCGCAGTTCGCAGGGGCGCAGTAATCGACCGTCGGCGCAGGCGAGTGGCTGATGTCGGCCAGTTTGAAGAAGCCGGATTTGTAGCCGGTGAGCTGCGGATTCCACAGGATGTTATCCCGGAAGCTGGTGACACTGGCCGACGCCCCGTTGTTGGGCTCGCCAACCATGATGGCGGGAAAACCGCCCGGACCGCGAGTCCACCCGCCGAACCAGGTGTTGTGCTCGGCGATGGCGCGCATATTCGGGTACGCCGACAAAACGGACCCAATTTCCAGCGACGAATATCCCGCCATGTTGGGCAGGATCAGGGAGTTGTATATGCCGTAAGTGGCCGGTGGGTTCGGATTTACGAGGAACCAAAGTTCCCCGGAGTCACGCGGGCCGGGCGGCCCGAGTGCCGTGCCGGCCTGCCCGAAGATGATCCCGTTCAGATTCGACGCGAATCCCCCGTGCCCGGTCAGGACGTGCGGGTTACCCCAGTCCGAATCGGCGAAGAAGTAGCTGTTGTTCACATCGCCCATTACTGCTGTGCCAGAACCGGTAGCGGCCCAGACGTCCGAGTAGCGAACAAAGTTATTGGTCCATGAGGCCCAGGCGTTATAGCCCCCGAACACGGTGCCCTCGCCAAAGTAATTTCCGGAGATGGTGAATCCGGCGGGATAAAACTGGGTTCTGGATAGTGAGGCATCGAAGAGGTTGCCGTTCAGTTCGCGCGTACCGGTGCCGGGGGCAGGGACGTTTATGTTGAACCAGTGAGTGAAAATCTCGGACGAGGGAGTGTTCCGGTGAATGTTGTAGTTGTGGATGAACGTGCCATTAAGGTCCATGCCCACGTCATTCATGCTGGTGATCGCGCCGCAGCCGGTAAAGGTGCTGTTCGTGACCTGCCATTTGACGAAGTGGTTGCCTGAACCTTCGTAAGCAATCTGCCATGCGGGCGTGGTTTTGTCCCCGATATTGATGAAAGTCGCGTAGGTAGCCAGCAGGGAACCACCGGCGCGACCGTTCAGGACGAAGTGTCCGTTTGCGCCGCCGTCTTTGGAACGGACGGAGGCTGGAGATTTGGCATTGCCAGCTACAACGAATCGCCGAAACCCGCCGTTAGGTTCCGAGCCAAAGGTATAGGAGGTCTTCGGTGACTGAGAGGAATCGAACTCCCAGACTCCACCTGCCTGAACCGTTACAGAATCTTTGCCGTTAGTTTCGGGGTCACCTGTGAAGCGCGTATCGCCGCGCACGCTCAGGATGCCACCCGCCGAGATCTCGATGGAGCCGGTGTTGTTCAGGCGGATGGCTATGGTTCCCGGGGGGCCTGAGGGTCCGACCACACGGGCATCATTGACGGTTATAGTGTGCCCGTTTGAGATTAAAGCAACATCTCCGGCGCCTGGAATGGCATGACCGGACCAAGTGGAAGCCTGGGACCATGGTCCTGAGTGAGACGATTTGATTTCTGCCGCTTTGGCGACCAGACACAGGGCGGGCACGGCCGTCAGAATCAGGAATAATCTCATGGGTGCCAAGTCGAATCCAGCCGATAGTATAGACGCTTCTGCGGGGGCCGTCCGCTATTATGGCAAAGGGTGACGATAACTGAAGCGCTGAAAGTATTACGACGAGCCCCGAGGGAGGCTGCTGCCTTCGAACTGGTTTTGGTGTGTGGATTCACTCCCCTGCACCTGAAAACACTGGTGGCGGCCCATCTTCAGGTACGTATGCCGGGTCGGCGGATCCAAGTCAATACGGGGCTGTACGGCGATGTAGCGGGAACCCTGGAAAATCTGGACAAGAGCGCCCATGCCGCAGCACTGGTGATCGAATGGGCGGATCTGGACCGGCGACTTGGCTTCCGGGAAGGCGGGCGCTGGATGCCTTCCGCGCTGGCCGATATTGTCGCTACGGTTCGGGTTAGCCTGAAGAGGCTGGAGGGGGCGATCGAAGCTCTTACGCCGGGATTCCGGCTGGCGATCTCGCTTCCTGGACTTCCCTTCCCCCCGTTGTTCCATGCCGCCGGGGCGCAAACGACTGAGGCCGAAGCGTCCCTGGACGAAGCAGTAAGTCACTTCTCTGCCACTGTCGCCAACCGGCCCGGCGTTGCTGTGGTAAATGCGCGCAGGCTTGCAGAGGATTCTCCTCCGGGCGGGCGGTACGATCTGAAGTCGGACTTGCTTACTGGTCTGCCTTATACCCTGACTCATGCCGATGCGGTAGCTGGCGCACTTTCCGGTCTGGTAGTGCCTGCCGCTCCGAAGAAGGGCATCATCTCGGATCTGGACGATACGCTTTGGCACGGGCTGGTGGGCGAGGTTGGACCCGAGGGCGTTTCCTGGGATCTTGCGAGCCATCATTATCTGCACGCTCTCTATCAGAAACTACTTTCGTCATTGTCAGAGGAAGGCGTGCTGGTGGGGATTGCGAGTAAGAACGATCCGGCGGTGGTGGAGCTCGCCCTCAGGCGTTCCGATCTTTACCTGAAACCGGATCACGTTTTTCCGGTGGAGGCGCACTGGCACGCGAAGTCCGGCTCGGTCGCGCGCATTCTAAAGACCTGGAATATTTCCGCGGACAGCGTAGTTTTCGTGGATGACAACGCGATGGAGCTCGCCGAGGTGGCGGGGGAGCATCCTGGGATCGAGTGTATTCAGTTCCCAGGGAACGACTACGCGGCGGGCTATGCCATGTTGCGGAAGCTGCGGGATGTTTTCGGGAAAGAGCGGCTTTCAAATGATGACGCGTTGCGGCTGAGCAGTATCCGGAGCGGCACGGAGTTTCGTGCGGCCACCGAGAGTGGGGAGGCATCGGAGGTCTTCCTGCAGTCCGCTCAGGCGGTCATTGAATTTGATTTCCAGCCTGCGGCCGGCGACTCCAGACTGCTCGAGCTTGTGAACAAGACGAATCAGTTCAATTTGAACGGGGCGCGCTACACCGAGGCGGACTGGCTCGAAGCGATCTCCCGGCCGGGAGCTT
>JAUZEU010000338.1 GCA_030838885.1 Bryobacterales bacterium
GCGTCCCGATCGGCGGCTCCAGCCTGCATCCCGCGCCCGCATATCCGGCCATTTCAGTGATCCTGAATGCCGTGGAGATCTGCTTCGGGTTTGTCGCGCTGGCCTGGGCAACGTTTTACGCCTCATATATGTGGGCGCATGTGGCCGGTTGGCTGGCGGTGCGCGCGGCCCGGTCTGCCCGTGACACGTCCGACGGGGCCACGAAACAGGACTCCAGGTATACCGACGCTGAATATTCGCGTGCGCGGCGCACACGGTGGACGGCGCAACTGGTGCTCGCATTGTCATCCATTGCATTCGTTCTGCTGACATTGCCGGTGTGGACCGGCGTTATCAAAATCAGCTTGAATATGCTGCCCGGGCAGGCGTACGTGGCCGATTCCGATCTTTGCATCGACAAGACGCCAGGCTGCAGGTTTGAACGCAGCGTGAGCAGCGGGCCTTGCGTTGGAGTCAACTGCCCGCCGGTTCAGTACATGCCCCTGAGTGCGCTGTTGTACCGGTTTGGCTGGACTCACGGACTGGCAAGCGTGGCCAGCAACTCAAAGCAGGCGGGCATTCTGGAGAAGCAGGCCGAAGAGTACCTGCGCACGCCACCGCTGGTTTCCAGATGGGCAGATCAGATGTTACTGGCCGGCGGCATCCTGTTCCTGCCTATCATGCTTTGCGCATTGCTGATGGCACTTTTGTTTTCTGCCTGGGCCGTCTTCCCTTCGTTCAGCGCTGAGGTCAAGCCGCCGGACACCGGGCCTCCGAACGCAACAGAGGAGGAGCGCAGGCGAGCGGCAGATGAGTTGCGACGCAAATCGACGGCTCTGGGAATGTGGCTTGACCGCGGCTTCCAACTGATGCGATGGGGAGGGAAGATTCTTTACTGGACGATGTGGGCACCGCCGCTGCTGTTCATTCTGGTGAACTTCACACTGATTGGCTGGATTTACGAACACTGGCAACTGCTGGAGGGTTTGACCCGGGTGATTGGAACGCTGGTGGCGGGGGCCGCTGTTGGTATCTTCGGCCTGACAGGGCGAATCAAGTACCTGGGGCGGGCATTCCGGCCGCTGGTCCGCGTGATGCTGGATGTGGATAACTGGCTGCGGGAACATCCGAGGGATTCGAACCCCACCGCACGAATCTGCGCACGCTACGTTTCACTCTTGCGGCACATCTGTTCGTGGAGGGATTCGGATGCTGATAAGAGCCCCTATGACGCGCTGGTGATTGTCGGGCATAGCCAGGGGACTGTGATTACGGCGGATTTTCTGCGTTACCTGAATGCCGAAAAGACGGTGGCGGGTTCAATGGCCAGCTATGACCCGGAACTGGCGCTCTTCGACAGGCCGCTGCCGGTTTACTTCTTCTCGATGGGTTGTCCGCTGCATCAACTCTACGGGTTGCGTTTTCCGCATTTGTACAGCTGGGCAAGGAGCGATGCGCCCGACGAGACGCTCGAGCCGGGGACGCTTCCGGATATCGGGGAGAACGATGCGCCTCGGCCGAAGCACCTGGGTGTGGAGCGGTGGATCAATGCATATCGGAGCGGTGACTACGTGGGCAGGTATCTGTGGCGAGGCGGTGGCAAGGGGTATGAGTGGGATCCCATACCGGGAAGTTTCATTCATGAGAGTTACAAGGAGGAATGGGATCCACCTGCCGGTAAGCCCGAAAAGGTTTCCGCAGACGGAGCGGGACAGCGAATCGAATGCTGCATCGGGCCGGGGGCGCATACGCACTATTGGGATCACACAGCGCCGCTGGTGGCGGAAGTACTCGACCGGATGATTAATAATGCGTAGATGGCGACGTGAGCGGGATGAAAGTCATTGTGTTTGGAGCGACGGGAATGGTGGGGCAAGGCGTTTTGCGGGAGTGTTTGCAGGATGGCGATGTCGAAGCGGTGCAGACGGTCGGTCGAACCGGCACCGGCATCAGGGACCCGAAACTGCGCGAACTCGTGCACGCTGATCTTTGGCATTACGAATCTATTGAGGGCGATTTGAAGGGCTTTGACGCTTGTTTTTTCTGTCTGGGAGTCACTTCGGCGGGGATGAATGAGGCGGACTATACCCGGATTACGCATGACATCGCGATCGCGGCTGGGGAGACGTTAAGCCGGCTGAATCCGGGGATGACGTTTGTCTTTGTATCGGGCATGGGCGCGGACAGTTCGGAGCAGGGCCGTACGATGTGGGCGCGCGTGAAGGGTAAGGCTGAGAATGCGCTGATGCGGCTGCCGTTTCAAGCTGTGTATGTGTTCCGCCCCGGGTTCATTCAGGCGCTGTATGGTATTCGGTCGAGAACGTCCGTGTATCGGATTCTGTACGTGGTGCTGTCTCCGCTGATACCGCTCTTACGGGCCGCACTTCCCAATCAGGTTTTAACCACGGAGGATATTGGCCGGGCGATGCTCAAGGTGGTCAGGCGAGGTGCTCCGAAGCGGGTGCTGGCACCACCGGATATCAGGGCTTTGCTGAATTCCTGAGAACGACCCATGTCGTCATGGATCGCTGATTCTGTACGACGGTGGTCTTCAGCGGATCGAGCAGGCGTCCACCAAGTTCCCCCGTCAGGCGTACCAGGAGTGCTTCATCCACCAGATAGCGCTCCGAACCGTCGGGCAGCAGGGAGCGGCGTCCCGCAATGGGCCTGATCTGATTTTCAATCCCGATGGAGGAGGCGAGGCGGCAAAAAAAGAGACCGCCGGGCTTCAAAACCCGCCATGTACCCTCCAGCATTGCAGAAAACTGACCGTCGTCACGTGCGAAATGGAGCACGGCGCTGCTGATTACCACGTCGGCAAAGTGTTCGGGAAATGATATCGCTTCAAGCGACTCCACCCTGAAGTTTTCAGGCGGCTGTCTCACGGCCAGGCTGCGCGTAGCTGCGACGGCATGCGGATCAGCGTCGAGCCCGAAGACTTCAAAGCCCTCACGCAAAAGGTAGACAAGGTTACGACCGGAGCCACAGCCTGCGTCGAAAATCCGCATGCCAGGCGTGATACGACCACGCAGAATCTGATCGAAGAGGTAGATGTCAATGGGGCCGAACTGATCCTGAATAGAGGGCATGTATGTTTCGAATCATACGGTATGGTACTAACGAGACATGCCCGAACTGAAGAGGATCCTCATCGTTGACGACGATCCTGACGTGCACGATTTGCTCAAAATCGCCCTCCGCGGAGAGGATCGGGAGGTAGGCAGCGCTTTTGACGGGCTGGAGGGTCTAAAGCGGGTTGAAAATGAGCCGTGGGACCTGGTGATCACGGACATACTGATGCCGGGCCTGGATGGCATGGCGTTGCTGGAGCGGATTCACCGTTTGTGCCCTGAAACACGCGTTGTCGTGATGACGGTGGCCAACACTGCCGAGAATATCGTTCACGCGATCCGCGACCACGCATTCGCATGGTTTGGCAAACCTTTCACGGTGGAGGCGGTTCGGGAGATGGTGGAGCACGCGCTGAACAGCAAGTTTTCCGATGATGATATCGAGGTACTGTCGGCGAGCCCGCAGTGGCTGGGGCTGAAGCTGCGATGCAAGATGGACACCGCCGCCCGGATTGTGCAGTTCCTGCGGGAGATGGAAAAGGGCCTTCCCGCGGAAGAGCAGGAAAAGGTGGCTTCGGCGTTCCGTGAAATTCTGCTGAATGCGATTGAGCACGGTGGAGGCAATGATCCGGACAAGAGCGTAACCATTACGTATGTGAGGTCGGAGAGGGCGCTGCTTTATTACGTGCGGGACCCTGGACAGGGGTTCTCGTTCGCAAAGCTGAAGCACGCGGCCGTGTCGAACCCGGCTGAGGCGCCTATGGATCATCTGGAGGCCCGGCAACAACTCGGGATGCGGGCGGGCGGGTTTGGAATCCTGATGACGCGGTCTTTGGTGGACGATCTGATTTACAACGAGATGGGCAATGAAGTTCTGCTGATCAAATATCTGAAGAGGTGACGCGGCCGGGGGTCCGCGTGTCCCAAAGCCACTTACGACCCGAATGTCGTATAGCTTCCCTGTTCAGAGCGCGGCGCGCAGGATCCACGTAAGTTCGTCCATCGTGAGGGGCAGCGGGTTGGCTTTCATGCTGCTGGCGAGGCTGGCTTTTTCGGCGAGGCCGGGGACGTGGTTTTCGGTTACGCCGTAGGTCCGCAATGGCGGGACCGCCAGTTGCGCCACGAAAATCCTAACCCATTCTGCACCTTCCTCCGGCCTGGCGTCAGACTTCCCGGTAAGTATTTGGGCGATCTCTGCATAGCGGACGAGGGAAGCGCTTTCGGGAGCACGGTCGCGAAGCGCCCGGATGTTGGCAGCCATGCCGTGCGGCAGCAAGGCGGCGCAAATGGCGCCGTGCGGAGCGTCAAACATCCCGCCGATGGGAGCGGCGAAACCGTGAACCACGCCCAGCCCGGCGTTCGCGAGAGCCAAACCTCCCAGCAGACTCGCATACGACATTCCTATACGGGCTTCGACGTCGCCGCCATTCACGCAGACACGAGGAAGGCTGCGGGCCACGGTAGCGAGTCCATCCCGGCACAGGGCGTCGGTTAAAGGATTGGCGCGGCTGCACACGTACGGTTCAATCAATTGCGTAAGGGCATCCAGCCCGGTGCTGGCGGTAATCGCCCGTGGCAGACCGAACGTCAGTTCGGGATCGACCAGAGCAATAGCCGGCAACATCAGCGGGCTGCGCAGACTCGCCTTGACGCCATGTTCCGGTGAACCCAGAACTGCGTTGCGGGTGACTTCGGAACCAGTGCCGGCCGTGGTGGGAACCGCAATGAATGGCAGCGGCGAGTTGGGAAGCGGTCTTCCCTGCCCTACAACTTCCAGGTAATCGAGAACATCACCGGGGTTAGCGGCAGTTGCGGCGATCGCCTTGCCGGCATCGATTGCGCTGCCGCCGCCAATAGCAATGACCAGATTCGACGGCGAGGCCCGGAGCAGGTCCGCACCTTCGCGTACGAGGGCAACCGTGGGCTCCCCGGAGACTCCGAAAAGATTGCAGGTGAAGCCCGCGCCTTCCAGACCATTGATGATACCTGCGTGACGGATTTTGTCTTTGCCGGTGACCACCATCGCCCTCTTGCCGAACGGCCTGGCCAGCGCAGCGACTTCCTTCACCACGCCCTGACCGAACACGATGCGGGTGGCCGTGGCGAACTCAAACCGCATCTACCAGGCCTCGTCGCCCGGGAAAATGGTCTTGTACCAGGTACGAACGCGGGGTTCCGCCATCATCGGCGCGACGGTTTCTGTCCATTTGGCCCAGTGCGCTGAGGCCCGGTGTGCCGCTGCGGCTGCGTCGTCGCGGTAGACCTCGCAGAGGCTGAAGCGGTTGGGATCTTCGGCATGCTGCAGGAAGTCGAAGCGGGCGATACCCGGCTCCTGCAGACTATGGGTCACATTCTCAATAGTGGCGGCCCGAAAGGCTTCGATGCTTTCCGGCAGGACATGGATCTGTACTTGAAGGATCAACATACTTTCCCATGATCGTATGCTCAGGATCGTCGCGAGCGCAGCGTGATCACGACACCGGTCAGCACCAGGGCAGCGCCCGCGAACTGGACGGCCGCCAGACGTTCGCCTGCTACTACCGCCCCCAGTACAACGGCAATCAGCGGATTCACATACGCATAGCTGGAGACACGGCTGGCAGGTTCGTGATCGATCAGCCAGACAAAGGCAAGGAACGCCGCGATGGAGGCGGCGATGATCAGGTATGCCATGTCGAACGTGAGGCGAAGAGTTCAGTGAGGCAGGAACGAAAGGCGACTGAATTCACCGGCTCCAAAAGAAAGCAGACACAGAAACGTGCCTCCAAATGACATTTGTAATCCCGCACTGACCAGGCGCGACCGGGGCGTGGAAACGCGGCGGCTCCACAGCGTTCCGCCCGCCCAGCAGAACGTGCCGGTCAGCAGTGCGAGAGCGGAGTAAGTCCATTCTCCCTGGCCACCAGGAAGTACGAGAAGCGCCACTCCGCATATGCCCAGCACCATACCCGCGATGGCGGCGCCACGCGGGCGCACAGATCGAAGCCAGAGCCACTCGCCGGCGAACACCCACACCGGTACGGTGGAAGAAATAATAGCGGCGTAACCGGAGGCGACGCGCTGTTCAGCCCAGAACAGGCAGGCGTAGTTGAGGCCGAACATGGTGAAGCCAAGCAGCGCGGTGGAGCGTACTTCGTTCGCTGCCGGGACAGGAGCACCGGTCGCGCGGCTATATGCAAGCATGAACAAACCCGCTACCAGGAAGCGGAAGCTCGCAGCCATGAAGGGTGGCGCAACGGCCACCACTTCCCGCACGGCAAGGAAAGATCCGCCCCACAGAATGAAGACTGCTGCGTAGGCGGCAACTCGCAGGGCGGCGGACTGGGGGGCGGCTACCGCGCTCCCCACTTGATCAGGCTCGTGACGGGCCTTGTGAGGGGATCGTCATTATGGTTCGGGCTGACGCGCAGGGCATAGCCCAAACGACCTGTCTGTGACGGAACGATTTCTTTCTGGTACACCGCCACGTCGCCATTGGTTTCGACAGGGGGCAGAACGATCACTTCTGTTTCTTCCAGTCCGCCACTGGCGCCGATGCGGCCAATCACGCATTCCACCCGAATGTCGTCCGGCCTCAGACCAGCCAGGTTGACAGCCGTCCTGACCGGGACAGTTTTGCCACTCATAACAGGACCGTTGGGCGCGGCTCCCATATCTACAAAGGTGATCTGCGGCCAGATTTCGCGAATCAGGGCATTCCACTTTGCGCGGTTGCGAGGCTCTTCGAACCCCCCGGCCACGACCTTTTCCCAGTTCCGATGGGCAGGGTCATAAAGGTTGGTGGTGTATTCGTGAACCATGCGCCGCGCGTCGAAACGGGGCGTGAGATTCACCATGCACTCTTTCATGCGGCGGGTCCACTCAGAGGAGATTGCCCCTTCGGACTGCGCATAGAACATGGGAACGATTTCGCTTTCCAGCAGGTAGTAGATATTGCTGGCGTGAATGGCATCCTGTTCGTCGGAATACTCTTCGCGGTCGCCGATCGCCCAGCCGCCCGAAATTTCGTAAGCCTCATCGAACCAGCCATCCAGAACGGAAAAATTCAGAACGCCGTTCATAGCTGCTTTCATGCCGCTTGTGCCGCAGGCTTCTTCTCCGCGCCGTGGAGTGTTGAGCCAGAGATCTACCCCCTGGACCAGTTCGCGGGCGACCTTCATGTCGTAATCTTCTACGAATACTATGTGTTTCCAAAGGTCCGGGTCTCGTGACAGTTGCACGATTTCGCGGATAAACGCTTTGCCTGGCTGATCCTTCGGATGGGCCTTACCGGCGATCAGGATCTGGACCGGGCGCTCACGATTACACAGAATTTTCTTCAGGCGGTCGACGTCACGAAACAGAAGGGTGGCGCGCTTGTAGGTGGCGAAGCGGCGTGCGAAGCCGATGGTCAGAGCGCGCGGATCCAGCACTTCAGCGGAGTAGCGCAGTTCGGTGGCGGCGGCTTTGCGGCGGGATGCCGAAGCGATCTGGCGATCGCGAATGAACGCGATGAGACGGCGTTTCCGGCGGCGATGAACCTCCAGAAGCTCCTCATCCGGAATATCGTTAATGAGATTCCACATGGAGAGATCGTTCCAGCGGTTGCGCCAGTCGGGTTCGAGATACTGATTGTAAAGATCCGCCAGATCGCCATTCAGCCAGGATGGCATGTGAACGCCGTTGGTAACGTACGTAATAGGCGTCTCCCACACCGGAAGTGTAGGCCAGAGCGCGTGCCACATCTCCTGCGAAACATCGCGGTGCAGCCGGCTGACAGCATTGCGATATGCCGACGTATTCAGGGCCAGAATGGCCATGGAAAGCGGCTCCCCGCCGTCCTTTGGATTTCTGCGGCCGAGCGCCATGAAACTTTCGAAATCGATCTTTGCACTGCGGCAGAAATCGGTGAAGTACTGGTAGACCATGCCGGGATCGAAAAGATCGATGCCGGCCGGCACCGGCGTGTGGGTCGTAAAGACGTTGTTGACGCGGGTGGCTTCAAGTGCTTCTTCGAAGGTAAGACCCTGGCGTTCGATGAAAAGCCGGATCCGTTCGATGGCGAGAAAGGCGGAGTGCCCTTCGTTCATATGGAACACGGTGGGCTGGAAGTTCATGGCTTCCAGGGCGCGCATACCGCCAATACCCAGGATGATTTCCTGGCGGATGCGGGTGTCGCTGTCGCCGCCATAAAGCTGGCTGGTGATGTTGCGGTCCTCCGGCCGGACATTCTCCGGGGCGTTCGTGTCGAGGAACAGCATTTTGACACGGCCCACATCCATCGTCCAGATACGAATGGTGACAGGACCCGTCGGTAACTGGACCGACACAGTCTTCTGATTGCCCTGTGCGTCGAGAGCCGGCTGGATCGGGAGCGAGTAAAAGTCGTTTTCGAGATAACGTTCCTGCTGCCAGCCATCCGCATTCAGGTACTGGCGGAAATAGCCAAGCTGGTAAAGCAATCCCACACCCACCAGCGGCAAATCGTTATCGCTCGCCGACTTCATGTGGTCGCCGGAAAGAATTCCCAGGCCCCCGGAGTAGACGGGCATACATTCTGTAAGGCCATACTCGGCCGAGAAGTACGCAACCAGTTTGCCGTCGTTCTCCCTCGGGGGGAGCTTCATATGTCTGTCGAAAGTCTGGCAGGCAAGCTGGTACTGTGCCAGGTACCGGGGATCGAGGGCGGCGCGCTCCAGCGTACTTTGCGCGACACGGCCCAACATCACCACGGGGTTGTAACCGGACTCCTTCCAGAGAACGGGGTCCAGGCGGCGGAACAGACTTCTGATAGATGGTTCCCAGGCCCACAGAATGTTGTAGGCTAATTCCGGCATCCGGACCAACTGCGGCGGCAACGCGGGACGCACCACAAATTCCCGAATCGGTTGAATGTTAAACGGCATGTTTGTCGATCAGGGCAGGAGGAGTACTGACTCTGCCCTGATCCTTCAGTGTAAGCGAGAGGTGCTTTGGGCCCGCTTTTTGCACTCTACAGTCGTGGTGCCTGCCACTCGCCGGTGCGCGAGGACTCAAACACAGCGTCGATTACGGCCATGTTGCAGAGCGCATCCTCCAGAGAGACAGGAACGGCAGCGTCGTTCAGGATGGCCTGGGAAAATGCGTCACCCTGCAGCGTGTACTGATCGACGGCAGGGAACGTCTCTGTTCTCAGTTCAGAGGTTTGCACCAGAATCCTGGTCTCTTTGTCGGGTGGCGCGTTTACGGGAATTTCGATTTCGATGCGGCCTTTCGTTCCGAACATCAATGCGCGCTGATAAGGACTCATCTGGGTACTGCAGGTAAAAACCATGTGGCCCTGCGGGTACTCAAGAACAGCTGAACTGAGACGATCCGTACCGAAATCCGGATCGTTTTCCACAAGGGCTGAAACACGGATGGGCTCCGCTCCGAACATCCATCGGGAAGTGTGGACGGGATAGCAGCCGATATCCATGATGGCGCCGCCGCCCATGTCCGCTTTATTGCGGATATTCTGCGCGTCACGATTGTTGTAGCTGAACACGAAGTTCATGGCGCGCAAATCGCCGATCTCGCCCGACCGGATGATTTCCAGCGCACGGAGCCACTGGGGATGCAGGTGAACCATGAACGCCTCGCCTATTTTTACGTGCGTGCGGTCGCGGACCGGGATAAGTTCCCGGGCTTCCCCTACCGACATGGCAATCGGCTTTTCGCAGAGAACGTGCTTGCCCGCTTCAGCGGCTTTGACCGACCACGGCACATGCAGATGGTTGGGTAGGGGGTTGTAGACGGCATCGATATCCGGGTCCGAAAGCAGCTCTTCATAAGAGCCGTAGGACTTTGGAATGCCGAGGTCTTTTGCCGCTTGCGCGGCCTTCGCGGCGTCACGTGAGGCGATCGCAGTGATTTCGGTGAAGGTGCCGCGCTGCATGGCCGGAATGACTTTTACGGTGGCGATCTTCGCTACTCCGAGGACACCCCATCTGATCTTTTTCGACATGAAAGAGCTACTGTACCGCGACTGGTGCCCGATGTGGCTACCGGTGCAGTACGCTCAGACCCGGATCGAGCACAGCCTTGGCAGTGGGGCTGATTACGGGCACTGTAAACTGCACGGGGTCCGAACTGGTCCAGACCATCTTCACCATTGTCTTTCCGCGGGCAGTCTGCACTTCGACCGGGACGGAGATGCTGAAGTCTTCCGGCACGTCGGATTGCGTGACGGTACCGGTGAGCTTGCCGGCCCTGACTGAGAAAGCCAGCTTCAGCGTGGGAACGCCCGTGCCATACACCCACTGGTCGAAGAAGCTTTCGAGCTTCGCATCGGGTGCGCCTTTGGGCAGGAACTCCACGCAGAGAGCACGGAACTGTTCGTTATCGACGGCCTTCCACTCATAGCGACGCCGCAATTCGGCAAGCATTTTCAGGAAGCGCTCGTCACCCAGCCTGCGCCGCAGCATGTGGATGATCCACGTCCCCTTGCCGTAAAGCACGACAAACGAAGCGCTGGGATTGTTCGAGCTTTCCAAACGGCGACCCTGCACGACAGGACCCTCAGCTTCCGCCGTCTCACCATCGGGGCCCTTGATGAACAGTTGTTTGCGATAGAGTTCCAGTGCCGTTTCGATTGCCTTCGGGCCCACCTGCGTCTCCAGATACATGATGGCTGAGTAGTTTGCCAGCGCTTCCATCAGCCACTCGTTGTGATACGAAGCGGACGTCACGATATTCCCCCACCATTGATGCGCCACTTCATGCGCCAGGAGAAGGTCCCGGAAAAATAGCTGATCTTTTGCAGGAAGGTTCCCCACTGGAGCGGACGCATCCAGGTAGTTAACAGTCGGCAGATAGATCAAGCCGGAGAATCCCTGGCCAAACCTGCCGGGTACCGGAGAAACTTCGATGCGCCGGATCGGCGGGTCACCGAACTTCGAGCGATAAAAGTCCGTTGCGGTATCCACACGGGCAGCTATGCGCGTCAGTTGATTCACAGGATTGGGAACCAGTGGCGTCATAGTCTCCTGCACGCCTGTTGGTCCGACGCGTCTCCGCGTTCTGCTGATATCGACTGTAGGCTGCGGTGGTTCCGGAATCCGGGGACGCAGCGCGTCTTCAAGTTGCTTATTGGCGCAGACCTCCGCCGTGATTCCGCCGCGCTCCAGTTCCCTGCATTCGTACTGGCCGAGGTTGAAGCCCAGGAACCGGACAGGGCCATCCGGCACCCGTCGGGTGATGCGAACATCACCTTCCACACGATCTTCCTTCACCTGCCCGGAAGCCACCAGGTTCAGAGTCTTCGGATACCGATAAGTCACATCGAATTTTGCGAACTGCAAACCCCGGTTCGGATACCAGGCCCCTCGCGCGCTGACAAAGTAAACCTGATGGCCAGCTTCGATGATGACTTTACCCTCATGCTCAATTTCAATCTCGTGCTCGGAGCCAGGCTGTAACGGCCGTGGGGGCAGCAACAGCAGCAACTCATTACCCGTGTTTTGAACCAGGCCGGTGCGCAGCGATTCCCGCTCATAAACTTCAACAGGAACGCCGTCTATTTTGGCTGAGACGGCGCGCATGCGTCCCGAGAGGTCCAGCGCCAGTACATTCGTGGATTCTTCGCGTGCACGTATTCGCAGTCGGGTCACGCAGTGCATATTCAGCGTGGGGTCAAGCGTGGCTTCGATTTTATAGCTGAGGATTTCTTCCTCCGGCCGTGGAGGCTGAAGACCCCGATGGCTGCGGCTGACGAAACTCGTCCAGGTGTCCCACCAGGTGCCGCCGTTGCGCGTTGTCACCTGCCCGGCAACCAGTTGCTCGTAGGCGCGGGCATCATAAATAACGTCGAAATTGCCGAGGTTCCTGCCCTGGATCACGGCTTCGAAGAAGCCTTTGCGGACACCGGGCGTCAGCAGATCCAGCACTACGCGGGATTCGAAACCGGTCAGAAGGTTTGCAACAACGCTGCTCCAGCGCTCCACCATAACTGCGCCGATGTCGGGAAACTTCTTCGCGCCGCTGGATCGCACCTGTTCGAGCAGAGATTGTGCGGTGGAGTCGGTAAAGATAAAAGCGGCCTGGCCGAAGTGCTCATTCAGATTGGGTGTGCCAGTGTAACTGGCCATGGATTTGCGCTCGGAGCGATCGGGCGGCAGCAGCAGAACTTCCGCGTCGCCGCCGTCCGTGTCCGCCGAGAAGACAGCAGTAAGCGGCGCGCCGTTAACGGGTTTGCCGAACATGAGATAGCCGTCCGTTAAATAAATGCGCGCTTCGTCTTCGGTGATTTCGATATCGCGAATCCGGTAGCACTCAGCGGGATCCAGCCCGGCGCTGATGATCCGGCGTCCAAGATCGGCAGCTGCATGGGGCTGCGCGCTCGCGGCAGGCACGAGCAGCGCGGCGGTTACGAACAGTGCATTGAACCTGTGGGCTATCACTGTGTCGAGATTATCGCAGGTTTCGCGCCCCGATTCGGGTTTTCAGACCTGAGTGATAGACTAGCGAGTTCATGCGCTTCGTAACCTTCCAGCACCATGGGCATCAGCATGCCGGCGTTGTTTCAAACGAGTCTGTTATCAGCCTGAAAGCGGCTGGCTACACAGATGTGATTTCTATTCTGGGCGGTGGCCCGGAAGCCTTGCGGAAGGTCGCAGAAGTTGTCGCGAACCCGCCTGCGGATGCCACAGTGCCGTTGAAATCCGTAAAGCTCTGCGCACCGATTCCGAAACCCACCAAGATCATCTGCGTGGGCCTGAATTACAGGGATCATGCCATCGAATCGAAGATGGAGATCCCGACGCGGCCCACCATCTTTTCGAAGTACAACAACACAGTGATCGGAAGCGGCGACGACATTGTGCTGCCGAAGAATTCCGAGAAGCCGGATTACGAAGCGGAGTTCGCGTTTGTGATCGGCAAGGGAGGGCGTCATATTAAAGCTGAAAACTGGAAAGATCACGTTTTCGGCTATATGAACCTGAACGATGTGAGCGCACGCGATGTACAGCTTGCCGTGTCGCAGTGGGTGATGGGCAAGACGTTTGACACGTTCGCTCCGATGGGCCCGTACCTGGTGACTGCGGATGAGATCGCCGATCCGCACAATCTCACTATTTCCCTCACAGTGAATGGCGAGACGCTGCAGAATTCTAACACGAAAGAACTGATTTTCAAGATTCCGGATCTTGTCGAGTTCCTGTCGAGCATCATGACGCTTGAGCCGGGGGACATCGTTTCCACAGGAACGCCTTCGGGTGTCGGATTCTCATATAATCCGCCGAAGTGGCTGAAGCCGGGTGACGAGGTGGTCGTCACTGTGCAGGGCTTGGGCGAACTGCGTAATACCTGCGTGGCGGAGTAAGTCCGCTTCACGCGCGACCGCTGACGAACAGGGGTTTCCGAATTCGGACACCCTGTTTGTTCCCGATCGATGATTCTGCTGGGTTTTGCACCGGAACACGGAGTGCCCTGGTCTCACCATGGATTTTCGTTACGCGCTTCGGATGCTGGCCCGCACGCCGGGGTTCACGTTCATGGCGATCGCGACCCTGGCGCTCGGCATCGGAATCAACACAGTCGTCTTCACGCTGTATAACGC
>JAUZEU010000639.1 GCA_030838885.1 Bryobacterales bacterium
AAACTGCTGCAGATCAGAACAGTGGTGTTGAATGCCCCCAGCCACAAATTCGTTTTGTTGCTGGCTGAAGCAAAAGCTATCGGATACCATTGCCGGTAAACAAAATACGCCAGAAACATACCACCGAAGAACATCAGTTCGGTGAGCAGGAACACCCACATTCCGATGGTTGAAGCGTCTTTCTGCTGTTCAGCGTTCTCAAAGTGGTGCCGGGTCTCCCCGTAACCGGGATGGTGCTGTGGATGGCGCTCCACTACTACCGCTTGACTATCCACTGCCGATTGACTATCCATGGTGGCTCACCTCCAACTGCCTGGCCTCCAGAGCCGCATAATCGTAAGCTTCGGTCGTAATCACAGGAGTAATTTCAAAATTTTCTGTCGGCGGAGGCGAAGCAGTCTGCCATTCCAGACCTGTCGCTCCCCATGGGTTCGGACCAGCTAACTTCCCGTACTTCAAAGACCAGATCAGATAAATTCCCGGAATCAGGAAGCCAAGACCCAGCACGGAAGCTCCTGCGGACGATAACACGTTGAACACCTGGAACTCAGGTGGATAAACGTGATAGCGCCTCGGCATACCCATGTACCCGAGAATGAACTGCGGGAAAAACGTCAGGTTGAAGCCAACAAAGGTAAGACCGGCTGCGATCTTGGACCACGCTTCGGGATACATACGCCCCGTGATTTTTGGCCACCAGAAGTGAAGACCTGCCATGTAACCCAGAATCGCGCCCCCGACCATCACATAGTGGAAGTGGGCAACCACGAAATAGGTGTCCGTGAGGTGAACGTCCAGCCCCATCGCGGCAAGAAACAGCCCCGTCAGACCGCCGATTGTGAACAGGCCGATAAACCCAAGCGCGTACAGCATCGGGGTCTCAAGACGGACAGAACCCTTGTACATGGTGGCTGACCAGTTGAAGACCTTGATGGCCGATGGAATTGCCACAATGAAGGAAAGAATGGAAAAGACCATGCCCGCATAAGCCGACTGGCTTGACACAAACAGGTGATGGCCCCAAACGAGAAATCCGAAGACCGCGATCGCGATGCTCGAGAACGCGATGAACGTGTAGCCGAACGGCTTCTTCGAGCAGAATGTCGAAACGACTTCCGAGATAACTCCCATGGAGGGGAGAATCATGATGTAGACAGCCGGATGTGAGTAGAACCAGAACAAGTGCTGGAACAGAACCGGGTCGCCGCCATAGGCAGGATCGAAGAACCCGATGTGCAGCCCGCGCTCCAGCATAAGCAGGAACAGCGTTACAGCGATAACCGGAGTACCCAGGATCATGATCACGCTGGTAGCGTAATGAGCCCAAACGAACAGGGGCAAACGGAACCAGGTCATGCCGGGCGCGCGCATCCGGTGAACGGTCACGATGAAGTTCAAGCCGGTAAGAATCGAAGAGAACCCGTTTATGAACGCCGCCATCGCCGTCAGAATGACGTACCCGTTCGAGTAGGTGCTGCTGAAGGGCGTATAGAACGTCCAGCCTGTATCCACGCCGCCCGAAAGCAGCACGATCACGGCACACACACCGCCTGCCATGTAGATATACCAGCTCAGCAGGTTGATCCTCGGAAAAGCCAGATCTTTGGCCCCGATCATCAGCGGCACGAGGAAGTTACCGAGGATCGCGGGAATGGACGGGATCAGGAAGAAGAAAACCATGATCACACCGTGCATGGTGAACACCTTGTTATAAGTGTTCGAGTCGAGCAGATCACCGGCAGGAGTCGCCAGTTCCATTCGAATCAGCACTGCCATCAGACCACCAACGATGAAGAACGCCGTCACTGCGATCAGGTACAGAATCGCAATCCGCTTGTGATCCTGCGTCAGGAGCCAGCTTTTCAGGCCGCTCTCCGCATTCAGGTAATTTTTTGTTTCTTTTTCAGTAGCAGTCGCCGTAATCATTCTTGTATTCCTGACAACTTAACGATTCCCCTGCGGAGGCCGGTTAGCCGTCGCTCCCGAATTTTGCCCGGTGCGCGCTGCCTGGTTGCCGAAAGCGTTCAACCCCGCCGCTCTGCCGCTTTCCTGAGGCACAGGACCAGTCTGAACCGGCATGGATGTCGCCGTATTCTGCGTGCCGTTCTTTGCGCCGAGAGACTTCACATACTCGATCAGCTTCAGCAAACCGTCTTCAGTGATCAGCCCCTTAAAGGTAGGCATATAATCCTCATATCCCGCCACAATTTTGGACTGAGGATAAAGAATCGACTCACGAATATACGATTCGTCCGCCCTTACGCTGGTGCCACCCTTCAGATCGACGCGAGACCCGAAAAGGCCGACGAGATTCGGGCATCTGCCGTTCTGATTGTTGACCACGCTGGCATGACAGTTGCCACAACCCAACTGATTGAACAGAGACTGCCCCTGCTCCGCCATGGAGCCTTCGCCACTTCCGGCACCCAGCCAGGTGTTGTAGTCGGCCTGCGACATCACGTAGACCGTGCCCACCATACCCGAATGCTTGGTTCCGCAATACTCGGCGCAAAAGATGTGATACTGGCCGACTTTAGTAGCCTGGAACCACTCGGTTGTATATTTGCCCGGCAGAACGTCGGACTTGGTCCGGAACGCCGGGACGGAAAAATCATGGATGACATCCTCAGAGGTCATCGTCAGCTTGATATTGCGACCCACAGGAATGTGGAGTTCGTTGATCTCACGAGCACCTTCCATATGCTGGATCTTCCACATCCACTGCTTACCTGTGACATACACTTCCATCGAATCGGCAGGCGGGCGGGACTCGGTGAAGTAGATGCTGACGCCCCAGACGAACATAATCATCGACAGGCCCAGAGGAATCGCAGTCCAAACGATTTCGAGGATCATGCCTCCGGCACTGTGATCATCGTGCGGCTCCGGGTTAAACGGTACCCCCGGCCGGGCACGGTACTTATAGGCGAAATAAACAACCAGAAACGCGATAAGCAGCGAGAAAAAAGCACTGACCAGGATGAGGAACGCGTAAAGCGCATCCACTTGACCAGCAATCGTCGATGCCGCCTCAGGAAAAAGTTCAAAACTCTTCGCTTGCATCATAAATCAGGCGGCCCGACTCCCTTTCTGCCGGCTCTCTCGCCGCAGCATGATAAACACAAATCCCCCAAGTGTCAAAACTGTAGCCGCTCCCGCTACACGTAATAGGCCCAGAGCGAAAACCGTGTACTTCGCGGCGTGGGGATCGAAGTGGTAGCAAAACAACATGATCTGATCCACCGGATTCCCGATTTTGTTGTTCGACGCTTCAATCAACCCGAGCCGCATGTCCTTCGGTGAATAATCGATTCCGTAAAAATACTTCGAAAGTCTGCCCTGCGGTGTGAGCACGTAAATCGCGCTTGCGTGTGCGAACTGGGCGGTGTGGACGTCCCAGACATAGCGAAAACCGACGGCATCGGTGACACGCTTGATCGAATTCACGTCACCGGTGAGGAAGTGCCAGCCGTTCGCGGTTTCAGGATGTCCGTAGCGCTTTACATAAACGGCCTTCTTCTCGGCGGCGAGTTTCGCGGTTTCGCGGGCATCGAAGCTGATAGCTACGATGTCGTATTCTGTGCCTGGCGCGAAAGTGAGAACCTTGGCGGCCCGCACCATCCCGTTCAGAATCTGTGTGCACAGCATCGGGCAATCGTAGTAGACGAGCGCCAGCACCACCGGGCGCTTTCCAAAAAAGGACCCCAGTGGAACCGTCTTGCCTGTCTCATCGCGGAACTCCGCATCGAGCGGCAACTGCGAATTGAGTCGCTGCTCGATGGTGACCTCTTTGAGCGAAACCGGGCGATCTCCACCCTTCATGTTCAACATGTCGAGTGCGGGCGCCTTCTGCCCACGATTGACCGTAGGGCCTTCCACCGCGATGTCCGGATCCGCAAAGCCTGGAGGCGGTGATGCCTGGGCGAGCAGATGCGGGACGCCGGCGACAGATGCGGAGACCAGCAATATCGCAAGAAGCGAAATGTAATTCCTGTTGCTCATTGAGAAATCTTTTCGAACGTCCTCCCGCTATTCGAATCGAGGGGAATCATGCGAAACCCGCCATCCGCTCCTGCGGGGGTGGGCTTTGACGGCAGGCCTTTGGCAGCAACCATGTCGACGGCCAGGCTGATAGGGATGCGCACTGTTCCCTTTGCAGGGTCGATCCAGCCAAAATTATTGAGAATGGCATCTTCATCCGCGCGAAGTTGCGCCAGTTCTACCGAAGGAGGTTCCGGCTTCACGATTCCCTGCAAACGTGGTTCGGGCGGAAGAGTCGGGCGCTCCTTCAGCATTGCGGGTGTATTCAGACCATTTACTTTGTCTTCGCGTTTTGCAAGGAAATGGAACATCGCCCACATCGCGAAAACCACCACGATGCAGCTGATCAAAAGACCGACACCGAACGCGGTGATCTGGTACACGTTGACGTCCCCACGTTCGAATGAAACCTGGCCGTTGACCTCCTCGTGAGAGTGGTCAGCGCCGGCACCGTGTTTATGTTCGCGATTGTGCTTAGTGGTCTCTGCCATGATTCAAAGCCTTCTTAAGGTCCGGGGCACCCAGCGGAAGCAGGGGCATACCGGGCAGATTACGGAAAAACATCGCCAGCCAAAGTCCGCCGAAACCGATCGGCGATACCAGGTCCAGCCAGGAGAAATAGAAGTGCGGGTCGGATGCTTTCGTGAAGTTTGGCTCCACCAGCGAAAAGACGTCCACCGCATGTACTGCAATGATGTAAATAGCTACCGCGCCGATCAGTTTGGGGGTTCGTTTGGTTCCCTGCGACAG
>JAUZEU010000375.1 GCA_030838885.1 Bryobacterales bacterium
TACGGCCCGTGTAGCCGACTTCCAGAGTGAAGTTGTCCTTCAGCTGCCGGGAGACCGACGCGTTCAGAAGATAGGAGTAAGGCGCCTTCAGATCCGGCATGATGCCGACGTAAGTGCCGGAGATGGACGAGACGTTGGGTGGCGTGTAAGGGAAGCCACCCTGGGGCGCCGCTGGAAGTGTGGGCAGAACGCCGGTTCCATACCGGGCTGACGTGGTGAAATCGGTCGCGGCAGGGTTACTCAGGGTGGTGGAAAGACCCAGCGAGCCCGTGGAGGCAACGTTGGTCACCAGATCGTTGCCGAACTGATCGTAAGCCATGCCGGCGCCGGCGCGAATGACTGTCTTTGAGTTGGGAGCATACGCAATTGCCAGACGCGGGGCAAAGTTATTCTTGTCCGGAGCGTACCAGCTCGGTTTCCCGTTCGCCGGACCATTCAGAGAGTACGTGAGTCTGTCCGCGTTCGGCAACTGGTTACCAGGGATGCCAGCCGCCTGAGCACCCACGCGGTTCGCGAAGTACTGATCCAGACCGGGTGTCGTGATGACCTGCGTGCCATCCACTTCGTACGGCACGCTGTCGTATTCGTAATGCAGACCGTAAGTAACCGTGAGCTTGGGATTGATCTTCCAGGAGTCCTGCAGATAGAACTCATAGTTATGAGCGACAAAGTCGTTCTGCCGGGGCACACCGAACACCAGCGCGGTTCCGTCCTTCTGGAACTGATACGTCGCGCTGTACGAATTGATAACACCCAACAGATCGCCGAAGGCGTTCGTCACAGCGGTGGCATTGGCGAGGCTGAGGTTCGGGTTGCCGTTCGCCACGCTGTTCAGAGCCGATGTATAAATATCCTGGCCAAGACCGAGCAGGACGCCGCGGCTCATCGAGTAAGACGGATAGGAATTCGAGTAATTCAGCACCCGATTATCGACAAACCGGAAGTTGATCCCGCCGTTGACCGTGTGGGATCCCTTCGTCCAGTTCAGATCATCGCTCAGATTCCACGTTGGATTGATGCGACCCGAAGCGCGGTTGAAGTTCTGCTGCGTGCTGAGCGCGCCAAGCGTAAATGACGAGCCGGCTGCTCCGGTCTGGTCGAAGCCAATGCGGTTCAAACCGACATTCGCCGTATTGGTCAGAGTGGGCTTGAGCAGCGCTGTGTAGCGGATGCCGAAGCCGCGGTTATCCGACAGGAGCTGCGAAGCGGCTTCCTGTCCAGGAAACTGAGCCGCTGTTCTGGTCTCGCCATTGTTAGAGAGCGTGCCGCGGAATGAAACGGTGTGTTTACCGGCGTTGTCCACCAACCAGTCGAATTTGGTCACATAGGTCCGGTAATCCAGTTTCACCGGCGCATTGAAGATGTAGCCGCTGAAGTTCAGACCACCGTCGGATCCGGTCTGGGGCGAGTTCCCCACCGGATAACTCTTCAGGATGTTGAGCATCGTTTGCGTGGACCCGATGTGGAGCGGATCGACCGCAGTGACATCGGACGGCGCAAGCGAAAAGAGCTGACCATCGGTGGTCTTGAACATCACCTTGCCGGCCTTCAGAGTCTCGCTGGGCACAAAGCGGGTCTGTACCCGCTGGCTGGCATCAATGCGGCGTTCGTAGTTGCCGAAGTAAAAGAGCCGGTTCTTCTTCACCGGCCCGCCAAGGGAAGCGCCGAATTGATTACGAACAAGCTGTGCGCGCGGCACACCGGCACGGTTGCTGAACCAGTCATTCGCGGCGTACGCCGTGTTGCGGTTGTACTCGTAGGCTGAGCCATGCAGTTCATTGGAGCCGCTCTTAGTCACCAGCGAAACCTGTCCGCCGGAGGACCGGCCGTTGAAGGCGCTTTGTCCTGCGACGGTGACCCGGAATTCCTGCACGGAGTCCAGCGGCACCGGGAGGGATGAATTGAATCCCTGTGTGGCTGTGGTTGTAGATGCAACCCCCGCGTTGCTGGACGACGGATTGGAACCGTTCTGGCCGGAAAGCGGATTTTGGTTATCATTGTTATCCACGCCATCCAGCAGAATGTTGTTCTGGTCGCGTCGTGCGCCCATCACTTCACCGTTCTGCGTGACGCCTGGCTGCAGGCTCAACAACTGCACCACATTGCGGGTCTGCAGCGGGAGCGATTCGATCTGTTTCTGCTGGAACGCGTTGCCGACGCTGGCATCCACCGTGTTCAGCTGTGCAACATCAGCGACGACGCTTACGGTTGACGCACTGGTTGCAAGTTCCAACGCCACATCCACCGTGGCAGGCGTATCGACAAGGAGTTTGACGCCATCGACCTGCCGTGTGGCGAAACCAGCGGACTCGACGGTTAGGGAATACATTCCAGGACGGATCTGGAGAAACTGAAATTCACCTGTTTCCGAAGAAACGGCGGAGCGCGAGATACCAGCGCTCTTGTCTGTGAGTGTAATTTTGGCCGTCGCGATGACGGCTTTTTGCGGATCAGTAACGGTGCCCCGCAGTGAGGACGCCCCCTGAGCCAGCAGGCTGGTAGTCATGGCGCACAGCATGGCGAATGTCGCTAAAACCTTCAAGATGATTCCTCCAGTTAACAAACGAATAGCTGGCAGGTTCGTACACGGGGACCAGACGCCTGATGGACGGGATCTTGAGACAGTGCTCTCGTGCGGCAACGGGGAGAGCTTTACCTAAAAGTGAAAGACGGGGACTTCTTTATATTATTGGTTCTTTGTAACCAGAATGTCAAACTTTTCGGCTCAAATACTGCTTCCAGCCGCCAAGCCAGGTTATCTCTGTCGCTTCGTTGAGCGCCCATGGCTCGCAGACGAATGACTTCACCTTGCGGCCGCTGTAAAGACTGCAGGTGCCAATGGCCAGAGGCGGCGGTATCGCAGCGACAAACCGGCCGAACGTGCTCTCCGGAACGGCCCAGACTTCGACATCAATAGCGGCGCCGCCTTCCGGCGTGAAAACAAGGCCAGGCTTTGGCGGAACAGTGCCGCTGAGAGCGTAAAGCCGGTAGTTTGGCGAGGTCTGGCAGGCTTCGATAAGGAACGCTCCGGCCGTGGTGAGTTGATGATTCAGCGGCTGCCCGGTCAGATGCGCACCGCACACCGCGAGCGGTACGTAACCCTCGGCGCAGTAGGGCGGTTCCAGCTCTTTGCTGGTGGTCAGCAGCGCAGCATCCGACCAGGCCGGTCCAACCAGCGTGACACCGAACGGAATGCCATTAGAGCGCGTACCCGCCGGGATGGCGAGCGCCGCCAAATCCAGCTGGTTGACGAAGTTGGTGTAGTAACCGAGGTTCGTGTTCAGCGCAATCGGCTGGGCTGCGATTTCTTCATGCGTATATGCGGCGCCTGCGGTGGGAAGCAACATGAAGTCCATGCGTTCCCATTCGCGCTCGGAGGCGCGGAGCAGAGTAGCCAGCGCGTACATCGCGTCGAAGGTATCCACGGCGGTGAGTGAAGCGGCGTTCAGAATGATTTTCGCGGTGACGGGATAGAGGGCGTCGGGGTTCGCGGCGGCAAAGTCGCGAATGGCGGCCAGGCGTTCGGCGACCCATGGTCCGGAGTAGAGCAGATCCGCGGCATCGCGAAAGACTGCGTAGTCGAACGGGACGGCGGTCCCTCCCAGCGCTTCGAAGCGCGCGATCGCTTCCTTATAGAGTGCGCGGGCGGATTCATCGCCGAAGAACTTCAGTAGCTCGTCAGAGGGGACGCCGAAGCGGAATTTGGTGGGTGACCAGGCCCTTTGCTGGCCAGTAGGTCGGGAGTACGGATCTGAAGAATCGAACCCACGAGCGACTTCGAGAACCCGGGCGGCAGTCGCGCAATCAGCCGAGAAGATTGAGACGCAGTCGAGGGTACGGCAGGCCGGGACCACACCCGACGTACTCAGAGCGCCGCGCGTCGGCTTCAGCCCGACCAGGTTGTTGAAAGACGCAGGCACCCGCCCTGAGCCGGCTGTGTCAGTCCCCAGCGAGAAATCGACCAGTCCGCTAGCCACGGCCACAGCCGAACCGGAACTGGACCCACCTGAGATGTACTTCTTATCGAACACGCTCGAGCATGCGCCATACGGCGATCTGGTACCCACCAGCCCGGTGGCAAACTGATCAAGATTGGTCTTCCCGATCGGAATCGCTCCGGCAGCCATGAGCTTTTCCACGACGGTCGCAGACTTCGTTGGCACGTACTCATAAGCCGGACAGCCAGCCGTGGTCGGCACGCCTTCAAGGTCGATGTTGTCTTTGATCGCGAAGGTCATCCCGTACAATGGCTTCGCTTTTTCAGGAGCGCCCAAAGCTTCAGCGCGCGCGAAGCTCACTTCTTCCGGGATGAGGTGAATCCAGACCGGCTTTTCGCCCTGCTCGCGGATTCGCCGGTAAGTTTCGCGGATTGCTTCTGCTGGATTCAATTGGCCTCCTGCGGGCGAAGGAACAACAGGCTCTGGCCTGCCGTCACCTGCGCGCCCTGTGCGCACAACATTTCGACCACGGTGCCTGCCCACGGCGCAGCAACAGCGATCTCCATCTTCATGGATTCCACCACCACCAGGCGCTGGCCGGCTTCCACCCGATCCCCTGGCTTCACTGCAATGTGCCAAACGCTGGCGTGCGCCGGCGACTTCAGTGCGCGGCAGCCGACGGGCACCGGCTGTTCCGGCGCGACCGGCAGATCGTCCGTAACCTCGATCTCCCGGTCCAAATCTGCCGCTCGCCACCGTTCTCGCTCGGCTTCGAAGGCGGCCTGCTGACGCGTCTTGAAAACCTGCGTCTCGTCTTTGATGCCGTCCAGAAACGGCCGGTAGTCACGGAGCCGGAATTGCTCTTCCCTGATATCGAGTTCCAGGCGGCCATGCGGAAAACGGTCACGCATGTCGAGCAGTTCGTCCGCTCCCACCGGATAGAACTGAATCTGATCGAAAAACCGCAGCAGCCAGGGGTGACCGGGCGTGAATTCCTTTGTTGTCCGGTAGGTATTCCACATCTGCACGGTGCGTCCGACGAACTGGTATCCGCCGGGACCCTCCATGCCATAAACACAAAGGTACGCGCCTCCGATACCAACGGAATTCTCCGCCGTCCAGGTGCGGGCGGGGTTGTATTTCGTGGTGACCAGGCGGTGGCGCGGATCGAGAGGCGTTGCGACCGGCGCGCCGAGGTAGACATCCCCCAGGCCAAGCACCAGGTAATTCGCCCCGAAGACGATACGCTGCACGTCTTCGATCGATTCCAGCCCATTGATGCGCCGGATAAATTCGATGTTGCTCGGGCACCAGGGAGCGTCCGGCCGGACGGAACGCGTGTACTTCTCGATGGCGACGCGTGTGGCGGGATCAGCCCAGGACAGCGGCAGCCGGACGATGCGCGTCGGGATCGCTAGATCATCAAGGTCGGGCAGAGAGGATTCCGCCCTGTCCAGCAGGGTCAGAAGTTCAGCACGGGAAAGAATGCCGGAATCGTAGTGAACCTGGAGCGACCGGATACCCGGCGTCAGGTCGATTATGCCTGCCGGCTTTTCGCGCTCGAACCAGGCAAACAGCTCCTGCACCCGGAAGCGCAAATTCAGATCGAGGATCGGTTCGCCGTACTCAATCAAAAGGTAGCGGTCGCCGGACGCCCGGCAAACCATCGCCGGGGCAATCGCTTTGACGATGGCCGGCTCGTTATTCAGTTTTACAAAACGAACGGTATCGCCTGGCCGGAACTGGCCCATCTTCCACAATTCGTCGTGCGCGATTACCGCCGGACAAACGAACCCACCCAGACTTGGGCCGTCGGGGCCGAGAATCACCGGCATGTCGCCCGTGAAATCAATAGCTCCAATAGCGTAAGCGTTGTCGTGGATATTTGACGGGTGCAGGCCCGCCTCTCCGCCGTCCCGCCTCGCCCACTTCGGCTTCGGCCCAATCAGGCGGACGCCGGTCCGGCTGGAATTGTAATGAACCTTCCAGGAGGCGGCGAAAAAGGCCTCGATGTCTTCCGGGGTGAAGAACTCCGGCGCACCATGCGGCCCGTAGATCACACCGACCTGCCATTGATTCGAAAGGACCGGAATGGGTTCGGATTTTCGCCCGGGCGTATTCGAGGCTGTCTCGGGCAGGTGCAGGATGTCGCCCGTCCGCAGAGCGCGGCCTGCGTGCCCCCCGAATTTTCCCAACGTAAAGGTGCTGGCGCTGCCCAGATACTCAGGTACCTGAAGACCACCGCGGAACAATATATAAGCGCGGGCGCCCGGCCCCTCACAGTCGCGGAGTTCCAGAACGGAACCTGCGGAAACCGGCGTGACGGTCCAGAGCGCAAGCGGTTTCCCGTCGAGCGTGGCTCCGTAATCGGCGCCCGTGACGACGATTGCAGAATCGATGTTGAAGCGCAGGGACGGTCCGGTGACCGTGCACTCCAGCCCCGGCGCGCCGTCCTCATTCCCCAGCAGCTGATTCCCGATCCGAAACGACAGCGAATCCATCGGACCGGACGGGGGCACGCCGACGTTCCAGTAACCCAGCCTTGCCGGATAATCCTGCACCGTGGTCATGGTGCCGCCGTCCAGGACCTCGATCGTCGCGCTGCGGTAAGGGAAGGTGTTCAGGAAAGCGGTCACTACCCCGCCCTGCCCAAATGCCGGGCTGGCCACCACCTGCGCCAGGTAGCTCAGATTGGTTTCGATGCCGGAGAACGCGGTGTGATCCAGTGCGGCTGACAGCTTCAGAATCGCTTCGGGCCGCGTTGCGGCTTTGACGATGATCTTCGCGAGCAACGGATCGTAGAACGGGGTAACCTCGGTACCGCGCTCTACCCAGGTTTCCACACGGGCTTCCGAAGGAAAATCCGCCTGCGTGAGAATGCCGGAAGACGGCTGGAAGTTCTTCCCCGGATCCTCGGCATAGACGCGAACCTGAATCGAGTGGCACTCATTGACAGGCCTGGCAGGCAGCGGCTCTCCGGCCGCAACCCGAACCATCCATTCCACCAGGTCCGTCCCGGTCACTTCCTCTGTAACACCGTGCTCCACCTGGAGCCGCGTGTTCACTTCCAGAAAATAAAACTGCCCGGCATTCGCGTCGTAAACGAATTCGACGGTGCCCGCGGACCGGTAGTTCACCGCCTTGCCCAGCCGCACCGCGCACTCCAGCAGTTCCGCCCGAACCTTATCCGAAAGACCCGGCGCCGGCGTTTCCTCGATCACCTTCTGATTGCGCCGCTGCACCGAGCAGTCGCGCTCGCCCAACTCAATAACATTGCCCAAACCGTCGCCGAAGATCTGCACCTCAATGTGCCGCGCCCGGTCGACAAACTTCTCCAGATAAATGCCGCCCTCTTTGAAGCTCGCCCGGCTGGTCCTCTCCACCGAGGCGTAGGCCTCTGCCACTTCCTCCGCTGCACGGCAGAGCCGCATCCCGATACCGCCACCGCCCGCCGTGCTCTTCAGCATCACGGGCAAGCCGATTCGGAGCGCTTCGGAATGTGCCTCTGCAGCTGATTTCAGCAACTGCGTGCCAGGCAACAGCGGGACCCCATTCGCCGCCGCAATCGCCCGAGCTGTGTGCTTCAGGCCGAAGTCGCGCATCTGCGAAGGCGAAGGGCCGATGAACACAATCCCGGCCTGCTCACATGCTTCGGCGAACTCCGCGTTTTCACTGAGAAAACCATAGCCGGGATGGATCGCTTCGGCGCCGGTACTCAGCGCCGCCGCCAGCACCTTATCCACATCGAGATAACTCTGCGCCGCGGGCCCTGGCCCTAAGAGTACGTCCTCGTTGGCCTGCATAACGTGAAGGGAGTGACGGTCCGCCTCCGAGTAAACGGCCACGGAAGCAATCCCAAGCCGGTCGAGCGTCCTAACAATCCGGCAGGCAATAGCCCCGCGGTTGGCGATCAGAACTTTTTTGAACATCAGTAATCGTCTAATTCCAGAGGAGAACCTGCACTGGCGTCGGGTTATACGCATTGCAGGGATTATTCAGCTGCGGGCAGTTGCTGATCACACAGATCACATCCATCTCGGCGCGCATTTCCACGTACTTCAGAGGCTCGGAGATGCCGTCTTCGAAGGTCAGCCTGCCTTCCGGAGTGACCGGCACATTCATGAAGAAGTT
>JAUZEU010000398.1 GCA_030838885.1 Bryobacterales bacterium
CTCCTTTCGTGAACCTGATTCGAATTGTGATAGATTCACACGCATGGAGCATTCTCGTCGTACTTTCCTTACGGGCCTCGCAGGTCCAGTGATTGCCGCACCAGCGATTCTTGGAGCGACTGATAAATCCGGGAGTTCCAATCCGATCATCGGGTCCGGCGCTCATACGTACGAGGCGATTCACGACTGGGGAGAACTTCCGCAGGACATCCAGTACGGCAACACGCACGGAGTTTGCGAAGACGCCCAGGGTCACATCTACGTTCACCACACCGTCAACAAGGCGAGCCAGAGCCACAATTCGATGGTGGTCTTCGACCAGAACGGCAAATTCGTCACCAGCTGGGGCGCCGACTTCATGGGCGGGGCCCACGGTCTGCACATCCATAAAGAGGGCCGCGATCAGTTCCTGTTCCTCTGCGACACAAAGCGCGGAATCGTTGCCAAGACCACGCTAAAAGGCGAGCAGGTCTGGAGTTTCGGCTATCCGGAATGGTCGGACGCTTATAAGCCGGGCGCCGACGGCAAGAAACCGAAGTACAGCCCCACGAACCTGGCTATCGCCCCGAATGGCGACATCTACGTGGGCGACGGCTACGGTTCCAGCTACATTTGCCAGTACAACAGCAAGGGCGAATATATCCGGACGTTCGGCGGCCTGGGTAAAGAAGCAGGTAACCTGAACTGCCCGCACGGCATTATCGTAGATACCCGGGGCAAGCAGCCGGTATTGACCGTGGCGGACCGCGGCAATAACCGGATTCAGCGGTTCACGCTCGACGGAAAGCATATCGATTTTGTGGACGGCACCAATCAGCCCTGCCATTTCAACTACTCGAAAACCGGCGACACGGTGATACCGGATCTGGGCGCACGGGTGACCCTCCTGGATCGCGAAAACAAGGTTATTGAACATTTGGGCGACGATTCCGCCAGCGAGTGGAAAAAGACGCGCACGATGACGCGGGACAAATTTACTCCAGGTAAATTCGTGGCCCCGCATGGCGCGTGTTTCGATCATAAAGGGAATATTTTCGTGGTGGAATGGGTGGAGGTTGGACGAGTCACAAAGCTGCGGCGGGTTTGATTCCGGCGCGTCATCCGTAATCCTGCTCGGTCTGGGATTTACGACCAGCCGGCTGGCACGACGTCTCCTTTTGCGCCCGGCTCCTGTGTATGCTGTGACGCGGGGGACTTCGCGGTTTGAGGTCCTGTCATCCTTGGGCCTGCGTGTGGAGGAGTATTCACCGGAGGCGATTCCGAGACTGCCGAAGGGCGCCGTGATTATTCACACTATTCCGCCGCTGCCGGGCGAAGAGCGCGAGAATGTCCGTGCCTTTATTTGCAAAATGGAACCGCGGCGGGTGCTATATATTTCCTCAACCAGCGTTTATGGGGACCAGACCACCGTAACTGCGGAAACCGGAGTATGCCCGTCAGAGCCGAAAGGCCAGAGCCGGGTGGACGAAGAAAACTGGCTGAAATCACAACCCTGGACGACCCTGATTGTGCGGCCCGCGGCGATATACGGACCCGGCAGGGGCGTTCATTTGCGAATTCTGGAGGGGAAAGGGCAACGTTCCACAGCCTCCGTGGTCAGCCGGATCCATGCGGACGATCTTGCTGCCATTCTGGAGGCTGGTGTGGATTCGAAACTGGAAGGCGCGTTTCCCTGCGCGGATGAACATCCCTGTTCTTCAGATGAAATCGTGCAGTGGTGTTCGCGACTGCTGAAAATCACAGCACTACCCGCGAAGGCCGGGGTGCCTGTCGCGGGTAGGTCTGTGGACGGGCGTAAGATCCGGGAATTACTCGGAATACGCCTGCTGTATCCGGACTATATGTCCGGGGTTCTGGCAAGTGTGCCAGGGGAGACCGTGATTTTTAGCGAACTGCTGACATTGCGGGGTTGAAAGCCGATACCTGGCTGCGAAGTACAGCGATCGATTCCACCAGCCCGGAAACATCCACTGTGCTCAGACCCAAGCTATGCAGGAAGAGTCGATATTCGACACGGCACAAGGCGAGGGCGAACAGTGCTTCATTTTTCGCAACAGCTGCGGCGAGATCCGGACGATCAATGCCTGAACTGGCCATTGCGGAACGTACGCCGGCGAGAAGGCGACCATAATCCGCACTCAAGCAGGAGAGGTATTCCCGAAAGATCTGCATTCTTTGCTTCTTTAATTTCTTCGCAAGGGATCTGTTGGCGGAAACCAGAACTTCATCGTCGGGCGAGAGAAGGCGAAGCATCGGTTGATAGCGGTTTGAAGTGGGGAGCAGAGCCGGAGCGGCGGGCGTCCTAACGCTGGAAGTGAATGCTTCCAAACGGTGAAAGCGCGTGTAGAAGTGTAAAACTCCCAGCCCCGCTACGATAAAGAACAATGTCGTTACAAAAACCAGCGTCATATAGGTACCTCCTAAGAATTGAATTGAGAATAGCCGATCATCGGCATAATATGCAAGCTATTATCAGCAATGGTGCCGGATTAGCGGCGGGCAACACGCGAAAGAGTACGGTTCAGAGACTCCAACTGCTCAAGCAACTCGTCTTCTTTAGCAGTTCTATATGTGACCGTGCGGGTAAGGGGCAGTTCCCGGCGCATGAGAATCGCCCACGCAAGAAAACAAAGACCAACCGCTACGACCGCAGCCATATCGATCCGCCTCGAGAACATGAAGTGCGACATTGTCGCTACCAAGGCGTCGGCGGCGTCGATCAGGACTATTGCGCTAAACAGGTAGCTCAGGATGTAGGTATTTTGCTGAAGGCGCAGCGGGTAGTGCGACAGGAACAACAGAAGCGAAATAATAATCACCGCAAGGCTGAACACAATCGACCGGTGCAACTCGAGCACATAGAACAAGTGGCTCGAATCGGGCGCCGCGCCCCACATCGGGATAATCACAATCAATGAGGCGACCACGGAAACCGTAACTGCCCCGTTCAGAACCCACCTTGCAGCGGTTTGGATTCCAGGGTAATCCTCCACGATGGTAGAGAACAGCTCCCGTACCACTGCAATTGCGATCACATCGGATATTCCCTGAGAAAGCAGATATGCCCAGAAATACGACGACGAGTTTAACGGGAAGAAACTAAGTGCTACAAATCCGCCAGCAGTGATTACTAAAAATGCCAACAGAGCAGGTTGACGCTTCGCAAGTCCGAGACTAAGCAGCCGCGTGGCGGTGATCGCCGCTGCGGCTGCCTGCGAATCCATCAATAACTGTTCTAAAGAGATCACTCCACCTGACATTCAGATGTTACCATCTGAAACGGCCATTCCGTCATGACTGAAGAAGATCGGAATTACGCCTGAATGTCAGATACTAGCGAACCCAGGGGCAGTTCGGGCTGCATTCCGGCGGGGGAAAGTCACTTGCGCCGAGGGCGGCAACAAAGGACAGGGTGAGGGTGAAGACGATGAAAAGTTTGCGCATGGGAACAGCTCCTTGGATTCGAAAGTTTGTGTACCGCTGAGGTACCTTCGCAGTGTAAAAATCTTTGGCCTATCAATTCAGGTTTGAACTAAAAAAGTCCCCAATCCGGAACGTGAACGGCAGATAGTGTCCGTTCCCGTCCTCAGACAAATACGGTACTCTGGGGGGATCCCAATCGGAACACCGGTGCAAAGCTGTACAATCGAAACGGATGACCCCCCAAAAAGAGGCAGTTCTTTCTGACTCCTGGAAGCGAACACTGGAGGCGATTCCTTCCATGCTCGGCCGTTTATCGTACTTAGCATCCCTGAGAAATTCGAATACCGGTACGTACGAGCACTTTGGTTTATCGGAACGGGTAGGAGAGTTGCATACCGACCGGCTGCTTCGGCGAAGTCATCTGGAAGTGTTTCAGCAGTGGTTGTGTTTCGGTCTGCAGCGACAAAAGCAGGAACTGGAAGAATACCTGTCGGGCGTTGATGGTGATAAACGCGGAATCATCGCGCATTGGCTGTGTCTGGAGCCGTACGCCGTCTGGATTCCGGGCGAGTCGCGGGATGTAGAGCGAAAACTGTTCTACTCGGACTTATCGGTGGTGCTGGAACTGATTAGGGCCGATTACGGCGTCGCTTCTCGTGATCGAGACTCATAGCGAGACCGATTACCTGGCCGATGACGTCGATTTGATCCGGAGGGAAGGTTACCACGGCCGCGTCGGATGAAGGATCGGGGATCAGGCTGATCATCCCCTCGTTCACACTGCACCAGCGGCAGTAAAAGCCATCGCGGTGTTCCAGGAAATAGATGGGGCGTTCGGCCTGATTGCGCCAGCCTGAAGTCTGAATTTTGCGTTTTGTATCATCTACTACCAGTAGTGAGCCGGCGGGAACTGCCGGGCTCATACTCCAGTCGTCTGTTCCGACGAAACCGTACCGGTATCGGCGAATATCCGCTCCGGCCACGAGAGCCAACGGCAGCTTACCCCAGCGCTGAACTATTTCACTGACGAAGAAGGTGCGACGGAGATCGATTCCCGGGTCGAGCGAAATGGGGAGCATGACTTCAGCGCTGTCGGGGTCAAAGTCGATCGCATGGGTTTTTTCGATCTGAATGGTGCCTGCATCTGAAGCAAGCGAGCCGACCGGAACTCCAAACCAAGTCAGGACCTCAGTAAGGTCCAGCCTGTAGATGCAGCACAGAGAGTAGAGGCGGTAGATGGAAGGGAGGGTGCCCTGATTCTCAATATCAGACAACCTGCTGATCAGGACGATGAAGTCGTCCTTACCGTGCCGTTGAGCGATCTGATGGCTCGCCAGTTCGACGTCGCGGAACCGGAGATTGAGCCTCTCCCGAGCTCTGCGCAGGCGTTGTCCCGCGTCCTCCATGCTATGATCCGTTCTCTGGCTGTGGATTGTGGGCGCCAGCGGCACTTTTAGCTCTTCCTTACAGGGATTATAGCGCCCATGTTGTTCTCTGTTCAATAAAATCGCACGTTTCGTGTTCTGAAATCGGAACAGAATTGTAGCTGCGGGATGGGAATCCGATTTGCGCCGGGGGTTAAAGCGCTATTCGGATCGAGTTGTGAGGCGTATGAGGGAGACCTTCTGAAGATAATAGTGGGTGTAAGCGGCGCGAGCGGCGCGATTTACCCTTTGCGCCTGCTCGAGCGCTTGCGGCGGAACCCTGCAACCGAGGTACACCTTATCCTGAGTCGGGCTGCCGAGAAAACCCTTTTCCTGGAAACCGGCCGCAAAGCTGCCGATCTGAAGGCTCTGGCGCACTACTCGTGGCCGCTGGAGGATATCGCGGCACCTCTGGCAAGCGGGTCGTTCCAGACCGCAGGGATGGTAATCGCGCCTTGCTCGATTCACACGATGTCGGCTATCTGCTGTGGAATCAGTTCAAATCTAATGATTCGTGCCGCCGACGTGGTCTTGAAGGAGCGCCGCCGTCTCATCCTTATGGTGCGAGAAACTCCGTTCCACCTGGGCCACCTGCGCACCATGACGTCACTCGCTGAGATGGGCGCGATTATCGCTCCGCCAATACCTGGCTTCTATAACCGTCCGGCAACTATTGAAGATCTGGTGGATTCGAGCATTGAGCGGGTGCTGGATCTGCTGGGTGTTCCCGATGCGGCAATCAGGAGATGGAACGGGCCGGCCGAAAAGGCATTGCGCGGGCGTTTCGGTGAAAACAGGACAGACAGCGCCAAGTCTGATCTCAATATGAACGAAGACGAACGGATGGATGAGGAATGAGTCGAGTGAAACAGGGAACAGCCGGGCGAAGAGTGTCTTTTCAGGGCGAATTGGGCGCGTTCAGCCAGATAGCCGCTCGGGAACTCGGGGGCAGTGACGCGATCCCGGTCCCCTTGCCGACCTTTCAGGAAGTATTCGAATCTGTCGCAAACGGAAAATGTGAAGCTGCCGTGATCCCAATTGAGAACACTTTACACGGATCTATTCACGATAATTACGATCACCTTCTCCGTTTCGATCTCGCAATACGAGGCGAAACGTTCGTCCGTATTGTTCACAATTTAATCGCTAAACCCGGTGTTCGTTTGCGCGACATTGTACGTATTTATTCACACCCCGTGGCATTAAATCAGTGTTTACATTTTCTGGACTCGAATCCGAAGTGCGAAAGAACACCTTTTTATGACACTGCCGGCAGCGTAAAGATGGTGATGGAGGAGGGAATGACCGATGCGGGTGCGATAGCGTCGGCTGCCGCTGCTGAAATTTATGGCGCCACCATCCTGAAGAAATCGATCGAGGATGACCGGGCCAATTACACCAGGTTCTTTCTGCTGGAGTTGCCTCGGAAAAACCGGAACAAGCCGGCTGGCGCGGTTTCGAAATGCAAGACTTCGGTCGTATTTACAGTAAAGAACGTGCCCGGCGCTCTGTTTCGATGTTTGAGCGCTTTCGCGCTGCGGGATTTAAATATGACCAAGATTGAGTCGCGTCCTCTGCGTGGAAAGCCCTGGGAGTACCTTTTCTACCTCGATTTCATGGGGCATGTGGATGAACCGGCATCGCGCAATGCGTTGAATCACCTGGCAGAACTGGCGGATATGCTCAGGGTGCTTGGCTGCTACCCGGCGGCGAGATAGCTGTTGCAACAACACTCACACTCCCTGCGGTGAACTCCGCTAACCTGAAGCCATGGGCGATCAGGAACTCGAGAGTCAGGAAACCGAACAGAGTGTTACGGCTGCGCCTGTGCAGCCTGCTGCCCAATCCGAGGAACCGGTGCGGGAGATTGCAGGCCCGGAGGAATTGCCGATCCTCACGGTTCGGGATACCGTTCTCTTCCCCAATGCGTTGCTGCCCCTCAGCGTGGGGCGCCCGGTGTCGGTAGCGCTGGTGGAATCGCTTGGAGAGAACCGCCTGATTGGCGTTGTGTCTCAAATTGACCCGCGTGTGGACGAGCCTGGTCCGGACGAACTTTACCAGACCGGCACGGTGGCGATGATCCACAAGATTGTGAGGATGCGAGAGGGGCAGCTTCTGTTTTGCGAAGGCATCTCACGTATGCGAACGATGGCGTATACCGCTCGCGAACCCTTCCTGCGCGCCCGGGTGGAACGGATCCCGGAGATCGAGCCGGAGCTTACACCTGAGTTGATCGCGCTGCGCCAAAACGTGCTGAGCGAGTTCACGCAAATTATCGCAGCCAGCCCGAATATCTCCGATGAAGTGGCTACGGCAGCGGCGGGGATTTCGGAAATCGGACGGCTGGCGGATTTCATTGCGGGTAATTTGCCTAATTTGAGCCACGCCGAGCGGCAGTCAGTTCTGGAACAGAGTGCGGCACGGGCGCGCCTGGAGTTCATCAATCAGCAGCTGGCGCGGGAGGTTGAGCTGCTCGAACTGAGGCAAAAAATCCAGTCACAGGTGCAGGGCCAACTATCGCAGACGCAGCGCGAGTTCTATCTGCGGGAGCAGCTAAAGGCGATTCGCAAGGAACTCGGGGAAGGGGACGAGGGCGAGCAGGAAACCGAAGAGCTGCGCGCAAAGATCGAGAAGGCGGCTATGCCAGAGGAGGTGAAGCAGGAGACGCTGAAAGAGTTGAGCCGATTCGCTCGCATCAATCCGATGTCACCCGAGCACACGGTAATTCGCACATGGCTGGAATGGATGACCTCGCTGCCATGGAGTGTTTCTACGGGCGAGCCTGTCAATGTTCAGAAGGCGCAGGAGATTCTGGACGAGGATCATTACGACCTGGAGAAGGTAAAGAACCGTATTCTGGACTTCCTGGCCGTGATGCAGCTAAAACCCAAGCTAAAAGGGCCAATCCTCTGTTTTGTGGGGCCTCCTGGCGTGGGGAAAACTTCGCTGGGACGTTCGATTGCGCGGGCGCTGGGGCGCAAGTTCCAGCGGCTTTCGATGGGCGGCATGCACGATGAGGCGGAGATTCGGGGACACCGGCGTACCTATATAGGAGCGCTGCCGGGTCAGATACTGCAGGCGCTAAAGCGAGCGGAGGCTAACGATCCGGTTTTCATCCTTGATGAGGTGGATAAGCTGGGGCGTGATTTCCGGGGCGACCCCGCGTCCGCCCTGCTGGAAGTGTTGGATCCGGAGCAGAATTCGACGTTTCGGGATAACTATCT
>JAUZEU010000405.1 GCA_030838885.1 Bryobacterales bacterium
TATCGCGAGTTCTGCTTTATTGAGCCGGGGGGGCGCATGTCCCGGATGAAGCGGGGCATGCTGCCTGCGCCCGCTCACTTTACGGGGTCGTTCCTTGGCCTGAAGTATCTGGGGCTGGCCGATAAGATCGCTATCGCGCGAGCTATGAACGCGATCCCGCGGGAATGGCGAGACCGGAAAGACCTGGATCAAATCACGATGCTTGATTGGCTGAAGGAGAAGCGACAGCCGGAGCGGGCTATCGAGCGGTACTGGCGGCAGATCCTGGTCAGTGCCATCAACGAAGAGCTGCATCTCATGGCGGCGGCCCACGGGATACAGGTGTTCTGGCTGGGAATGCTGGCGCGGTCCGACTCGTACGAGATGGGCGTGCCGGATGTGCCGCTTCGGGAGCTTTACGACGAGCGTTCGTTACCATTGACGGTGCGGATCCATGAGCGATGCGCCGTTACTGCAATTGATGTCGAAGGCGACGTGGTAACCGGGCTTGTGGCCGGAGGCGAGGGGATTGAGGCTGACTACTACCTCAGCTGCCTTCCCTTCGAGCGGCTGAAGCCCTTGCTGCCGGATCTGCCAATCCAGTGGGATGCGTTCGGGCATTCGCCCATCACTGGTATTCATCTGTGGTTCGACCGGCCCATTACCGATCTGGCCCATGCCACACTGCTGGACCGAACGATCCAGTGGTTCTTCAACAAGAGCGACGGGCGGTATGTCCAATTGGTCGTGAGCGCATCCCGCAGCCTGACCGAGATGTCCCGAAACGACATCATCGACTTGGCTGTGCGTGAACTGGCCGAGTTCTTTCCTGTCGTGAAAGAGGCCCGGCTGGAGAAGGCGCAGGTGATCAAGGAGGTACGGGCCACGTTCTCGGCGAAACCGGGTCTGGAAGAGCGGCGTCCTACCAGCGTGACCTCGTTGCGAAACTTCTTCCTTGCGGGCGACTGGACCCGCTCGGGCTGGCCGGCCACCATGGAGGGGGCGGTTCGCAGCGGCTATCTCGGCGCTGAAGCGATCACTACCTCGGCGGGTTCTCCACGTTCATTTCTGTTAGCCGATATCGCATAATAGGACCAATGCGTACTCTTTGGGTGATCGTTCTCGCTCTCTGTTCCCTGCCCTTCCTGGCCTCGGCGGAAGATACGAGGCTGACTGTCCAGGTAAACTCCGTCGACACAGGAAAGCCCATCGATCGCGCCAGCGTTGTGGTCCGGTTCCGGCACGGACTCAACGTCAACATGAAGAAGATGATTACGAACTGGGAAACAAAGACCAATCAGGACGGCAAGGTCAGCTTGCCCCCTATGCCGCATGGCGAGATCACGGTGCAGGTGATCGCGGCGAACTACCAGACTTTCGGCGATGTCTTTCAGCTCACCGATCCGCAACAGACCATCAGCATCAAGCTGAACCGGCCGCAGGCGCAGTACTCAGAAGACGCAAAGACGAAGAAGTAACGCATTCGCCTCCGGCAGCTTTGAATTCTTCGATCACTTGCTGTGCCGCTTCTGGGGACAGGTGCGTGATGACGTCGGTCACCAGACGCACCTTGCGTCCGGTCTTCAGCAGGCCCATAATGGCGCACTTCACACAGTACTCTGTCAGCAGCCCGTAGACGGTGCACTCGTCTATGTTCAGCCGGTCCAACAGGCCTGGCAGATCCGGGTTGCTGAAGAGGTCTAGTTCGTTCTTCGGCAGGATGATCTGGCCGGGAACTATGGTCGCGGCGGGCTTTTGTTGCCCGACCGTTCCCACGATGCAGTGAGGCGGCCAGACTTTGAACTCTTCGGCGTCTTCCGTATGGGCGCAGGTGGTAGAGATCAGCGCAATCCCGTTGCTTACTGCAAAAGTGTTCAGAGTGCGGATGGCCGGGATGAGTTTCTCCGCTCCGGAAGCATAGAGGGCGCCCGCGGGATAGAGGAAGTCAATCTGGGTATCAATGTCGAAGAAGGCTTGCATGTACGGACTCCGTCATTTCTTCGAGCGCCATCGATAGTTCCGTGCGGCGGTCTGCCCTGGGCCATGGGTTGAGACCGGCGGTGGCGCGTGCCCGTATGCTGGCGACATCGGGCAGCTTTCCAACCAGTTCCCCATTGATGATGTGGGGCTTCAGGAGCGCCTCAGAGCCCGGGGCACATTCGTCATGCAGCGCGAGCAGGTCGAAATCGGGGTAACGGAAAAGCTGCTTGGCTCCAGGCAGAGTCTGCTTTTCGGGACTGTGTTTGGCAGTGGGGTACATCTGGCCGTTGCGCTCGATTTCGACGAGCTTGTAAATGGCGCCCATTGAGGGGGCATCGCCGGAGACGGCAAGTTCGGTGCCTACGCCGAAGGCATCAATCGGAGCGCCGTCGGCCACGAGAGTGGCGATCTTCGTTTCGTCGAGATCGCCGCTGGCCATGATCTTCGCGTGCTGCAGTCCGGCGGTGTCGAGGATGCGGCGGACGTCTCTGGAGGTGGAGAGGAAGTCGCCGCTATCGATACGGACACCCCAGAGCGGGCCGCCGAGGCGCCCTACCTCGCGCGCACCTTCGAGTACGTCATAGGTGTCCAGTAGTTGAACGGTTCGGTCGCCCAAGAGCCGCTGCAACTGGCTGAAGGACTCGGACTCCGTTTCAAAGGACATGACCCAGGAGTGAGCTGCGGTGCCCATGACAGGGATGCCGTAGCGGAAGCCCGCCAGCGTGTTGCTG
>JAUZEU010000407.1 GCA_030838885.1 Bryobacterales bacterium
CGATAGTGGCCTCCAAAATTGTTTCGGGAACGAGCAACACTTTCGTTTCAGGCCAACCAACTACGGTTGCAGGGGGAAGCACGGTTACGACATACGTGTTCGTGGCGGATGATTCTTCAAAGAGCACGCAGATTGTCCGTTATACCTACGATCCTGTTAAGGATTCACTAACCGGGGCACTGCCGATAACTGTCCCCAATACAAACTTTGCGGGTGGCGGTGCACAGGGCGGCCGTAACATCTCGGTCGCCTTGGCACCGAACGGAACGGATATGTATGTGGCGTACATCAAGTCAAGTGACGTGGCTAAACTGAAAGACCCGATGCTCATCACCTCCGGATCTCCTCCGGCCTGTGCTTCCGCAACATCGGGGCAGTGTTACACGATCACAGGCGGAACCAGCGACGGAAAAAAGGGCGTCAATTCGATGGTAATGCTTAAGAATGACCTATACCTTGCCGAGGCAGGTGGTCCGTCCCTCACCATGATTGCCGATCCGAGCGGGCTGGCGGGACGCCCCATGTGCACCTCCACATCGAAATGCACGGCAATCATTCCTCCCAAGCTTCCTTCCGGGATCCCCTCTTTTCCAGGCGGAATGGCTACTGATGGAACGTACCTCTATGTAGGTGACGCTCCGCTCAACGGTACGACCGGAATCGGGATTGTGAGGTGGAATGTCGCAACCGGCGAGGTGATTACACTTTCGCAGAACATCGGATCGAGTTACAGCGGAACAGTAGACGGCACAACGTTCAAAACCTACCAGCAGTATGCCAGCCCCATCGGCATCGGCGTGGCAGCAAACGGCGATGTCTACGTGGCGGACGATCCCTCCTTCACTTGTGCGCCGCCAACTTGCCCCGCTACTCCACCGACTACGCAGGGGCATGTTTGGTTAGTACCGTTCATCCCCGCTGCACCCACGATAACAAGCATCACCCCGAATACCGGAGTGCCCCAAGGGGGGACACCTGTAACCATACAGGGTACCGGCTTCAGCACGAAGGCAGGTGTAACAAGCGTAGCGTTCGGCACGGCGCAGGTAGTTACGACTGTGACCTGCGCAAGCGTCACACAGTGCTCTGCGGTGAGCCCCGGCGGAACCGGCACCGTGGATGTCGTGGTGACGGTAGCAGGTCAATCCAGCCCGAAAACGTCTGACGACACCTTTACATACCAGCCGGTGACAGTTACGGGTATCACTCCGAATTCAGGTTCAAATACGGGTGGATACAACGTAACTATCGCGGGCACCGGATTCAGCACGGATTCAACCCACCCGAGTGTAGTGAAGTTCGGTACCGTCAATGCCACCAGTGTCGTTTGCAGCAGTCCGACAACGTGTACAGCAGCGGCCCCGCCTTTCAGCGGCACCGGCACGGTCGATGTGACAGTAACAGTTCCGGCCGGTACCAGTTCCCAGACCAGCAATGCCAGTGCGGCGGACCAGTTCACGTTCGTTGCTCAGAGTACTTTGCCCACCGTGTCCAGCGTTTGTGGCTTCCTCGGTGCAGTGCCAAGTTCCTGCACGAACCGAACGGGTTCAGCCGCTGGAGGCACCAGTATACTGATTACCGGTACCAGCCTCAGCAACACAACGGCCATTAATATTGGTGCCACCCCGGCGAGCAGCTTCACTTGCGCAGCCGATGGTTTTTCCTGCACTGCAGTCACCGCGGCGAGCACGCCCGCTGTGGTGGATGTCAGGGTAACTGCGGGCGGCCAGACCAGTCTGGCAACACCGAGCGATCAGTTCACGTATGCGAACCCAAGCGCGACGGTTCACGCCTTTGGCATTACCGCTCCGAAAGGCGGAATGGTTTGGATACCCAAAAATGGCGGCGGTGGCCACTGGTGGTCGTCAGACCACGCTAACGGGTTCTGCCGCCAGGATGCAATCAGCAATGCGACGGCTCCGTTCGCACTGAACTACGGTGTTTGCGATGACGGCAGCATCGGATCGCCCGGCCAAGCCGTTTACGATTCGCGAACAGCAACTTGTCCGGCAGGAGCCAGCGGCCCCTGTCACTACATCTATGTACCCGATAACGCCGTCAAGAGCGTGGCGGTATGGAGACTCACCTTTGATTCGGCGACCGAGAGTATCGTGGGCACACCGGAGGGCATGATCCCTCTGGCCAACGTTCGCACCCTGAAGCCGAATGGCATGGCTCTGGGACCGGATGGAAGCCTCTATATTACGGATCTGACAGAGCTCAACATCAGGCGCGTCGACGGGCCGAACGGCGACCCGCGTTTGCAGACCATGACAATCATCGGCACCACGGGCGATGCGCGGGGCGCCAATGGCACCGTCGGCTTTATCGGAAATAAATTGTACGTCTCTGAGAACCGGGCTGCTTCCTGGCTGGATATTACGAAGTGTATCGACAATGCATCGGTCCCCTGTTCAACTGCCGCAGGCAGTTCGAGCACAGTATCCGGAATCACCGGATTTATCCCGCTTCCTGGCGGCGCGTTCGTTGCCGGTGTGGCCACGGATGCCATACATGGCCTTGTCTATGCGGCTGATTCACCTGGAGGATCCCCCGCCACAATTTGGAGGTACAACGTCGCGACGGGTGCTGCCTCTTCCGTGTATCTCACAAGCGGAACCGCACCGACATTCACGGCATCAGGTTCTTTCAACTGCGCACTTACCTGTAACCGTCCCGTGGATGGAATTGCAGCGTCGAATACGTTCTCGTTTGCATTCGGGCTTGTGACGGATCCGAATACGGGCGATCTGTTTATTACGGAAGATGCAACGGCTGGAGCCCGCTCGGGACGGGGCCGGGCGTGGCGATCCCCATTCCTTCCATAAAGCACAGAGCTTAGTCAACATAACAGGCACTCACGGACGCGCTCATTAATCCTGCAATGAGCGCGCTCCCGTAGTGTGTCCGGGCGGTCTGATGGAGAGATCCCGCGGTTCCGCAATCCTTAACGCAATCCAATTACATTTCAAAGAACCCAGGACAGGAGAACACTAATGTCGAATATCTATCTTCCATGGAATGCATCCAAGAGGCGCCTCAGAGAAGCAGAGAATGCGCGCAAGAACCGGCTGGAGATTGTCAAAGCTCTTTCACACGGTCAGGTCTCCCGCCGCGAGCTGAGCAAATGGGGTCTGCTGACAGCAGCGGGGATGATCGCGCCTATAGGCGGCTTGAGCCCGTTCGTCGGCACCTCCCGAGCGGACTCCAGCTCCAGCATTCCGACGGGCGCGGCTCCGAGCCCCGGCCTGTCAGGCATTGAGTTTACACAGCCTATGCTGCGCCTGGAGGTATTGAAATCGAGTCCGGCCGTCTGCATAGAGGACCCGACCGGTGGCCCGGAGATGACCGTTTCGAGCAGCCGCTCCAACTTAACCGGCGCGGACGCAGACCGACAGAGTTGTCAAACCAAGATGAATGTCGATGCAGCACTGGGTGGCGGAACCGGCCCGTGCGAAGGCCGCCCGCCAGGGGAGGCGTGGGCACATCAACACTGGGACAAATTTGAGCCGAAGGTGGCCTATGATGTTACGACGTGCGGCGCGAAAACAAATCCCAATGGAAACATTTCCTTCAAGTTCCATCCCTCTTTGGCGGATCAGGGACCAGATGCGATGTGGACTTTCAACGGCACGATGCCTCCCAAGCTGGTTCTTGGCCGTTACGGAGAACCGATTCTGTTCCGGCATCATAACGGCCTTTCTCCCGAAGTCACAAAGAACGGTGGCTTTGGCCGCCACACTCTCAGCACGCACGAACACAATGGGCACCATGGAGCAGAGAACGACGGCTTCACGGGCGCATTCTTCTACCCCGGCCAATACTACGATTACCACTGGCCGATCGTGCTGGCGGGCTTCGGATCGATCAACGCGGATGCGACCGATCTCAAGGCCGGGTCACCCACCGACGCCGGAGGAATCAACAAGGTGGCCGGTGACTGGCGCGAGACCATGAGCACACACTGGTTCCACGATCACATGTTCAGCTTTACGTCCCAGAACGTGTACAAAGGGTGCGCCGCCATGTTCAACATCTACAGTTCGCTCGATCGAGGCGCCGAGGACGTCAACGACGGCGTGAACTTCCGGCTTCCGAGCGGTCAGGCCAGCGTCACTGGAAAGTCGTGGGGTAACCTCGACTACGACGTGAACCTGATGCTCGCCGACAAGGCCTGGGATGGGCACGGGCAGCTGTACTTCGACATCTTCGACTTCACCGGCTTCCTGGGTGACGCCATGACGGTGAATGGGTGCTACAAGCCATATTTCGAAGTGGAACCCAGGCAGTACCGCTTCCGGATACTGAACGCCAGCGTTTCCCGCTTCTTCAAGGTCGGACTAAGCGACGGTTCCGACATTATGCAGATCGGGAACGACGGGAATCTGCTGCCGAACGTCGTCAAATTGAAAGAGCTTGACGAGCAGGGGATCGCAGAACGATACGACATCGTGATCGATTTCTCGCGCTATAAGCCGGGCCAGAAGGTTTGGATGGTGAACCTTTGTGAGCATCGCGATGGCGCCAAACCTAACGGCGATCTGAAGCTTTCGGATGCGCTAACGCCGGGAAAGAGCAACGATCCGTGCGTTGGAAAGTTTCTTGAATTTCGGATCGTTCCGTCGAAAAGGCCGGACCAGAGCGTAAGAGTCGTTGATAAAATGCCGCTCATTCCGAACCCCGACTTGTCGAATATTCCGATAGCCCGTACGCGAACATTCGAGTTCGGGAAGTCAAGCGGCTCAGACAGGTCCCCGTGGACGATCAAGACGGACAACGGCAACGGACTAAGCGCTGATTTCAGCCGGGTGTCCGCCATGCCGCGGCCGGGCACGAGAGAGATCTGGACGCTGGTAAACGGAGGAGGCGGCTGGGATCACCCGATTCATATTCTCTTTGAAGAGGGTCAGATTCTTGCGCGAAATGGCAGCCTCAGCAACGTTCCATTAGCGGAGAGGGGCCGAAAGGATGTGTACCGGCTTCGACCCGGAGGTTCGGTAACGCTCACCATGCAATTCCGCGAGTTCAGCGGGATGTATATGGAGCACTGTCACAACACGGTGCATGAGGATAATGCGATGCTGCTGCGCTGGGAACCCGGAACGGGTCTGGTCCCGTTGCCCACCCCAAATCCCTCGCCGCAGGGAGTGACGTACCTGGGTTCAACTCAGATCCCCAATAGCTGAAACTGCTGCAAGACCAAAAGGATTGACGGGCAGTGGACTGCCCGTCAATTTCCACACAGGCGAGGAGAAACATGTACAAGAAATTATTGTCCCATTCGGCAGCGCTTGCCGCTATGATTGCGACCGCTTTCTTCACCAGCTCCCGGAGCGCTCACGCCGTTACGTGGGGAGCCGATTACTTCACGAATGTTCCGTTCACGACGCAGGATGGGCAGACAGTTCACTTCTTTGACGACCTTCTCAAAGGGAAGCGCGTCTTCATCAACTTCATTTACACGTCGTGCGGAGATTCCTGCCCTCTCGAGACGGCCCGGCTAACCCAGGTAAAGAAAATTCTCGGCGATCACATGGGCAAGGATATCTTCTTTTATTCTTTCACCGTTGATCCTGACCATGACACACCCGCGGAACTCAAGAAATACGCCGAGACTTTCCATACCGGCCCTGGATGGCTGTTTCTAACGGGGAAAAAGAAGGATCTGGAACTGGTCCGGAAAAAGCTCGGCCAGGCTGCGACCGCAGGGCAGAATCAGGTTACGGACCACAGCACGAGTCTGATGATCGGGAACGAAGCGACGGGCGAATGGCTCCGGGACAGTTCGATGGATAATCCGCAGTACATTGCAACGATCGTGCGCGACTGGTTGGCCGGCGCTGGTCGCCGCGAGACGACCGGGAGCTACGCGAATGCGCCGCCACTACCAAATTACGTCGCGGATCGTGGCGGTTATCTGTTCAACAATCAGTGCGGAGCGTGCCATACGATCGGCAAGGGTGACGGCTTGGGGCCAGACTTGTTGGGTGTGACCAAGCACCGGGATGCCGGTTGGGTTTCCGCGTTTATCGCCAAACCGGATCAGATGCTTTCGAAGAAGGATCCGGTAGCGATGGCTCTGTATGCGAAGTATAAGCAGGTGAAGATGCCAAATCTGCGGCTGACCGACCAGGATGTGAACGCGATTGTGCGTTATCTGGAGTCTCAGACGACTGCGTCGGGGCCAGGCAGGTAGTCAGGCGACAAGGAAAGCTGGTGGGCCCTGCAGGACTTGAACCTGCAACCAACGGATTATGAGTCCGCTGCTCTAACCATTGAGCTAAGGGCCCTCGCGCGGAAGGATTGCGCGTATATCCGATCTTAAATCACGTCAGGGTCTCTTGCGGAAAGGGCGCTGCGGAGGGCGCCCTTGTGGCGGTCTGTTGCTGAAACCTCCGCGCGGCGGACCGTCTCCGTGTGGGGCACGATCTCCGAAGGGTGGACGCGACGGTCGATCTCCGAAATCTTTGCGTGGGGGACGATCGCCGAACGGTGGACGTGCTGGTCGATCCCCGAAATCCTTCCGTGGTCCGCGGTCTGCGAAGGGCGGTCGTGCGGGCCGGTCGCCGAAGTCTTTGCGTGGTCCCCGATCTCCGAACGGCGGACGTGCGGGTCGATCTCCAAAGTCTTTCCGGGGTCCCCGATCTCCGAACGGTGGACGTGCGGGTCGATCCCCGAAGTCCTTCCGTGGTCCGCGGTCTCCGAACGGCGGGCGTGCAGGACGATCCCCGAAGTCTTTGCGCGGCGGACGATCGCCGAACGGTGGACGTGCGGGTCGGTCGCCAAAGTCTTTCCGCGGTGCGCGATCGCCGAACGGCGGACGCGGGGATCGATCCCCAAATTCTTTCCGTGGTCCGCGATCTCCGAACGGCGGACCTGCGGGTCGATCCCCAAAATCTTTCCGTGGCCCACGATCTCCGAACGGTGGACGCGACGGTCTATCCCCGAAGTCCTGCCGTGGCCCACGATCCCCGAATGGCGGGCGTGCCGGCCTATCCCCGAAATCCTTCCTCGGCCCTCGATCCCCAAAGGATGGGCGCGGGGGTCGATCGCCGAAATCCCGGCCTTTCGCAGCGGGCGCTGCACCCCAGCCTTTGGACGGCGCAGTCTGAGGAGCACGACGGACAACGACTGGAGGAGTGACGGGAGGGACAACAGGCGCATTCACAGGCGGTTCGCCACCCGCGGGCGCCGCAATTTCATGCTTCACCGGAGCTTCCACAGCGTCGGTGACAGGCAGATCCGTGGCGCGCTCTGTGGTTGGGCCGGCCACTATTCCTTCTGCTTTGGCCATCTCCACCAAATTCGGCAGGCTACCCGGCTCCGCAGTAACAGCCGGCTTGGCCATGGGAGGCCGCATCGGCTGTCGCTTCTCTTCACCCATGTAGGCCGGCAAACCCTTCGGTCCACGCGGAGACGCCGCCCTGAACGTGCCACCACGGGCGCGTCCGGCACGCTCGTCCGCTTCTTCTTCCGCCTTGACGGCCACGGTCCCGAGCCGGGCTATCTCGTCCGCCACCAGCACCACAGCGCGCATTTCCTTTACGTCATGCACGCGAACCATATGTGCCCCGTGCAGAATAGCCGCTGTCACCGCGGCAGCCGTGGAGAAAATGATCTCCCCGCCGTCGCCCGCGTGGATCAGGAAGCCCTTGCGCGAGGGCGCCGCCAGCACCGGATAATCCAGTTCCGCGAGACGCGCCAACTGGGCCAGGATTTCCGAATTCTGCTCTTTGCGCTTTCCGAAACCCAGGCCGGGATCCACTACGATACGGTTCTTTTCCACGCCGGCCCGCCGCGCCCGGCTGGTGGTGGCATCCAGGTCTTTCACCACACTCCCGGTCACATCCGGCAGCGGAGGCAGACTGCCCCAGGTCTCCGGAGTGCCACGCATGTGGTTCAAAATCAGCCCGGCATTCCCGTTTGCGGCCACTTTCGCCAGCCCGGCGTCGAACGTCAGCCCACTCGGGTCGTTCAGAATCTCGATGCCATACTCCAGCGCCCGCTCCGCGATTTCAGACTTGTACGTATCCAGCGAAAGCGGTACGCTCACGTTTCCGCGCAGCCGCCTGAGCACTGGCACCAGCCGCTGCCATTCCTCATCCGCCGAGATGCGCTTCGATTCGGGACCGGTCGATTCCGCGCCAATGTCGATGATGTCGACGCCCTGCTCTTCCATCTCCACGGCGCGCGCGTAAGCACGGTCCGGGTCAAGGAAGCGCCCCCCATCGGAGAACGAGTCGGGCGTGATGTTCAGCACGCCCATTACAAGCGTCCTTTCACCCAGCTGCAACTCCGTGGTCCGCAGCTTCCAGTAATAGATCTTTCGGTTCATTGTGAACTTCCAGTGTCCCATGCCGAATTGGAACGAATTGAGAACTAAAGATTCGCGGGCATTTCGTCGATTAGTTTACAGGCTGAAAAATAAATGTCGTCTACCCTGTGCCAGGCGCGCGAGCGGTCCGAAAAGCAGTTTTTTACCTGATGCCCTCCACGGGGGATATGAGTGACCGGCTGGCGGAAATTTTGACGGAACACCAGGTGGCCTTTGAGCCCCGTGGCGAGGGCGAACGTCGGAATGGTGTGATCGCTATTCTGGGACCGCAGGATCATGCCAGGGTTGCTGCACTGCTGCGCCACCTGCTGTCCGAGCCCGAGCGCCGCGCAGTCAGCGTTTTCTCAGGGGACGGCACTGAATTTCCGCGTCCCCGGTTGCTGGACGAGTGGTGGCGCGTACACGAAACTGCGTGGTTCACTAAAGCCCTTGCCGAAAACCGCTTCGTCACGTGGTTCCAACCGATCATAGACACCGCGCACCACCGCGTTGCAGGCCACGAGTGCCTGATCCGCCTGCCCCACGGACGGGCGTACAGCGGAGCGGAAATTCTTGATGCCGCGTGGGTCCGCGACGAGTTGCATACGTTCGACGCTTACGCCCGCAATCTGGCGATTCGTTCTGCCGCACAGCAATCTGTTGACGGCATGTACTTCGTCAACTTCATGCCATCGTCCATTTACAACCCGGAACTTTGCCTGAAAACGACGCTGCAGACCCTGCAGGAGTCCGGTCTGCAGCCGCGCAACATTGTTTTTGAGGTGGTGGAATCGGAACTCGTGCAGGACCGCCCTCATCTGCACAGGATCTGCGATTTCTACCGCATCCATGGCTTCGGACTGGCGCTGGACGACCTCGGCACGGCGCCCGACTCCACGCAACTGGTTCGCGATATGCAGCCGGACTTCATCAAGCTGCATAGAACCCTGATTCGGAGTGTGGAAAAGCCTTTGTATGCCGCTACCATACGCAAACTGGTGGAAATTTCAGACCGGCGGGGCATATGCGTGGTTGCAAAAGGCGTGGAACGTACGCACGAGATGGAGGACCTCTGGCTGCTGGGCGTGCTCTATATGCAGGGCTATCTGTTCGGCCGTCCGGGTCCCGATATTTCGATGCCCCAGACCGCTCTGGTGAGACTGGCCAGGGCGCTTCATCCGATTTTGGTGACGGCGCAGGAGCGCGAGGCGATTCCCGCACTCGCGATCAATTAGTATCGACACCCATTTCGATCACCCAATTTGATCACCCATTTCGATCACGCCAGGGTCACGCGGCGCCAGTTCTTGCCGACCTGAATCAGCAATTCGCTCAGTTCGGCTATGGAGTAGATCAACTCCGACGCGCGATGCCCGTTGATCTCGACAGCCCCGGCCTTGCGCTTCCGACCGGCATCTGTGACTGAGTCCGCGAGGCCCACACGCGCCAGAAGTTTATCGAGCTGGACCCCGTGCTCCGTCAGGACACCATCGGGGAGGGGAACCACTTTGATATCCGGAGGCGTTTCTTTTTGCCGCACCACGCGATTGAACTGGTCCGCCGCGTGCGCCGCTTCGGCGGGGGAATGGAAGTCCGCCACCACCAGTTTGCCAAGTTCGATCTTGGCGTTCATCGGGTGTAATTCGCCGCGCGCAATCCGCTCCTGCAGCGCCGATATCTCACTCATGGTGGTGTCGGTGAGCAATTCATAATACCGGAACATGAGGCTGTCACTGATCTGCATAATTTTCCGGAACATTACCTCGGGCGCTTCCGTGATGCCGATGTAATTGCCCAGTGATTTGGACATTTTCTTCTCGCCGTCCAGGCCTTCCAACAGCGGAGTGGTCGCAACAATTTGCGGCAGGTGCCCGAAATCGCGCTGCAGTTCGCGGCCCACCAGCAGGTTGAATTTCTGGTCGGTGCCGCCCATCTCGACATCGCATTCCAGGGCTACGGAGTCGTAACCCTGGGCCAGCGGATAGAGCAGTTCGTGCATGGAAATCGCGATGCCGCCGGCATACCTTTTCGCGAAATCATCACGCTCCAGCAGCCGCGCAACCGTGTACTTCGAGCACAGGCGCACCATGTCCTGGTAGCCCATTTTGCCGAACCATTCGCTGTTGAAGCGAACTTCGGTTTTGTCCGGATCCAGAATCTTAAATACCTGTGCTTTATAGGTTTCGGTATTTGCTTCGATTTCTTCGCGGGTCAGAGGCGGACGCGTCGCATTGCGGCCGGTGGGGTCACCAATCATGGCGGTGGAATCACCGATGAGGAAAATGACCCGATGCCCCATATCCTGAAAGTGCTTCATTTTGCGCAGGAGAACGGTGTGGCCGAGATGAAGATCCGGCGCGGTCGGGTCAAAGCCCGCCTTCACGCGCAAGGGCTTGCCCTCTTTGGCACGCAGCAACAGGCGATCCTTCAAATCCTGTTCGCGAATCACCTCCGCAAGGCCTTTGAGGATGTAGGTTAGTTGTTCGTCGGGAGTAGCAGGCACAATCTCCGATTGTAGCGATGAGTCAGTGCGTGTACCGGTAGATCAGGTCCCGCACGCGCAGATACCATTCGGCACCGGTTTGCGGAAAGACAAACGGAGTCCAGGCCATGAGGTTGAGTTGTGGGTTGTGAAAACCCATTTGCGCGGCAAGGAGCATGTCCTCCGCGGCATTTCGCTGCAGAACATCCCGCAGGCGCAGGATCGCCACCGGGCTCTCGGGCGGCAGGCCGTTCACATAACGCAGTAACTGCCGCTGTGCGGTGTCGCTGGAGCGCGCTTCGATTGCGGCCAGATCCTGCCGGCGCGCCAGACCCGCGGAATCGGGCACTGTTGGCGCGATCACGCGCACTTCCATCGGAGCCACCATCCAGTAACCCACTTTCAGGAGGGTTTCTACGCGAACCCGGCGCGGGGGCACGTCCGGCGGCACCCAGATGTCCAGCAAATAGCAACGGGTATTCTGACCGGGCAGGCGATAAAGGGATTCGGGTATCGCGCCGAAGGAAGGAGACTGCTGTTCGGTGAGCCACTCCGGGCAGAAATCCACGCCGCAGGGAACGAAATGCTCGCGATAGATTTTGATCTGCAGGGTATCCGGCGGACTCTGGGCTGTATACAGAAAATAGTTCGTTCCGGCGGGCGCTGTCACCACCACCTGCACGGTAAGATGCCCGTTGCGGGGCACGGCTGGAGACAGCACCTCGCGCGGGCGAATCTCCCTGTCCTGTGCGACTATCTCTCCGTAGGGATTGAACCGCAGAAACTCCGAATATACGTTGATCTCCTGCGCGTTCGCCGCGCAGGAGATCAACAGCAGAACAAACAGTTTTACCACCTATTTGACGTATATCAGGCCGGGTTGCGTGGTGGTACCAGTAGCTGAATCAGTACAGGTCAGAGCGACCGCCCCCGTCGGAGCATCGCTCGGCACTGTTACCGTCCATATCGCCTCACCCACAAACCCGTAATTCCAGTACACGTAAGCACTCGCCGTCTTTCCGCCAAACGAACACGAGTGGGTGCTCACGTAAGTCGCAGGCGGCACCACGCCCGGCTGGCCCGTCGCCAAAGCATAGTCCAGTTTTCCCAAGCCGGTTCCGTACAATAACGTGATACCGCCGCGCGCGATCGGGTTGTCTGCCCCGTTCAGTTTGTAGTCAGGAAAGTTCTGGATAATCACGTCCGTTCCCGCGGGAGTGAACGTAAAGAATGCGGGTTGTGCCGCCACGACCGGAACGCTCACCGCGTCGCTTCGGCTTCCAAAGTAGTCGACCACGACCTTCGTGGAAGTCTTTCCGGCCACCTCGAACGGAACCTGCAAGTTGAGTTGCCCCGAGTACGAGAGATACAAGGGAGCAGGCACCCCATCGAACGTAACAGTGACCCCACCCAGAGTCGTAGCGAGATTCCCGTACGCGTCATAACCTGTAGGCACAGCGTAAGGCGCAGGACCCAAACTGCCTTTGGCCGTATCGTAGATCGAGTAAATGCCACCTGGCGACACTGCCCCATCCCCGTTGATGCCCTTGTAGCTCGCCGCGCTCACGACACTCTTCGAGGTAAATACAGGCTTTGGAGGCACCAGCACGAACGCGCCGGAAAGCGCGAAAACACTTTGCCCTTTCGTGATAATCAGGCTTGCCAGAGCAGGCGCATCCAGCACAGCGATATCCACCGTTACGCGAACGAGCGGCTGCCCCGCCAAGGGAGGAATCTTGAACGACACATTCTGATCGACCCGTACGCTTCCGGGGCGCACCGTGATTCCCTTCCCGAATGCCTGTACCGAAACCGTTCCGTCAATTCCGCCGCCAATCAGAAGCAGGTCGACAGCCTGGCCGGAACTCACCAGCACGGCAGTACTCGCTACGTTCGCACTGGTTCCATTTACATCTCCGGCACCCACGTATGGCCAGGCAAGCGCACTGGATCCGGCAGTAACGGTCAGATTCGGCGCGTTCGCAATACCGCCGGCAGTCAGCGTCACAGTTGTGGGCGAGGCGAAACCGCCGAGCATGGTTGTCTGGAAGTTCGTCGTCACTGTTGTCGCAGCAGTCAGGTACAGATTGGCGGGCTGCACAAGGCTTCCAGCTGCAAGGGGATCGGCATACACGATGTAGTTACCGGCTGCTACCTGCAGCGAGTAACTCCCGTCGGCCCCGGTAAGCGCACTGACCGCTGTGCCTGCGGTCTGATCCATCAGGGTTACCAATGCCGCCTGGACAGGACTGCCGTCCGCTGCCACAACCTTTCCGTTGAATGTCCCCAGGTTGCTGCCGGCTCCAGCATACACGGAGGCTGCGAACCCGGTCTCGTCAGCCGTCAGGTAGCGGGCGTTGAATGACGCGGCCTGGAACATCACCGCGCCCAGCAGACCGCTGTGGCTCATGCCGAGAGAATGCCCCAGTTCATGAGTCATCACGGCCTGCAGGTCTCTCGAAGTGGAACCGTCGGTGGAGAATAGGTATTTGGGGTTGATGATGATGTCGGAATCCGCGATAACCCCTTTTCCGTCGTCGGACCCCACCGTGTATGGGGCTGACTGAATAACCGTGATCGCCAGTGCGCCGCCTACGGCACTCAGGTCGGCAGGCGTGCTGCCCACCACGATCGTCATTTGGTTGTCATTTGGGTCGTTGGTCTTGTCCGTCGTCCTGAGCGGAAGGAACTTCAGGTTCGCTCCTGGGATTCCATTCCATGCCGCGAGAGCGGCCTGAATCGCCGAAACCGGATCGCTCTTTTCTGAGATGACGGTGATCAGAGACCCTGTCGCGCTGCTCTGGAAATTCGGTCCGATTTTGTCGTTTACATAAAACTGGATCCCTGCGTTGTCTTTCCGTCTCTCCGGAACCACGGAACCGTCCCCAAACGTGAAAGTGCTTCTGATGTAAGCACTGGATGCAGGCACAAACAGCGCGAAGAGAATTGTCGAAAATACGAACCCATTCCGGCGCATTACTGCACCCGTCCCTGGCCGGCGGAGCGCAGCCGTGCCGTGATCCGTTGCCGGAGATCCACCAGGCTCACGCCGTCCAGAGTCCGAAGCGTGGAGCCGGACAGGGCGGTTTTTCCCCCCTGAACATAGTCGCCTTCGCTGATCGCAGCCGCCGCATGCAATCGGCCTGTCGCGTCTACTTCGTACTTACCCTGCGCCCATCCGGTGGTCCTCAGATACCGGTTCGGCATCCGTGAAAGAAAAACTACAACCTGGTCGCCGGGAGCATAAGCAACTGCCCCCTGAATGACCATAACCCTGCCGTCAACCGACCCACCGGGCTCGGCGAATTCCACTGTAGAACCTGCCGCGCCTTTGTAAGCTGCGGCGGTGCTCAATTCATAATGAGTCCAAATATATTTATGCTCTGAGTCCCAGGCAGTCCAGACCCGCGAGATGCGGCCCGACACAATTACTTCAGATGAATCGGTGAGATTTTCAAATGAAAGCCGTGGGATCAGGGTGGCACCCACCCCGCCACAAAGGAGCAGCGCCGCTGCGACAACACGCGCGGACACTTGTAATTTCCGATACATATACAACGAGAATTATTACACGAATATCGCTGTTTCGGAGCTGGACAGAGCGTGACAGCGCTACTTGGTTTCGTATTTCTGATCCGAAAATCCGTGTTCGTAATGCCGCATCAGGCTGCCATCCGGGAGGATCAGGTACGGCTCTTCTTTGCCCCGCGGAGATCCTGGCATACTTTGCATTTCGTAGTCGCGAGCGGTCATCGCCCAAACGCGGCTGTTGTATTCGTCGCGTGAGGCAATCAGCGGTTCGGGTGAGTCCGGCACGATCAGGCGATCGCCCTTCTTAATGGGTTCCATGTGTATGACCGAGCTCCTGCGTTGAATTATCTGTGAACAATCTTTTCATAGCAACCGCGTCGCCGTTCCGCTACTGTGAATTTGTGAAACTGCTGTTCCTGTTGGTACTGACCGTGGCGTTGCTGCCAGGCAAAACGTTCGCGCTCCTTGTGGGAATTTCCGAATACAGCAGGCTTCCGCGCGACCTTTGGCTCCAATACCCGGACGCCGATGCCTCGACCTTTGCGCGATTCCTCGCCAGCCCGCGAGGAGGAGCCGTCCCCACGGCGCAGGTTCGGGTGCTCACGAACGCTCAGGCCACCACTAAAGCCTTGCGCGAGGCGTTTCAGAATTTTCTGGACACTCCAGGCAAAGACGATACTGTCTACATCCTGATCGCGGGCCATGGCACAGTTGACTCACACGGCGCATACATCCTGACGTATGACAGCGACCCGAATGATCTGGCGGCCTCCGCGCTTCCCATGGCCGAACTGCGCGCGCTGGTAGAAAAAGAGCTTACGACCGCCGGGCATGTCATCTTTTTGGCGGACGTTTGCCGCGCCGCGACTATTGCCGGGCAGAAAACCACGGCCCTGGGTGGGGTTGTCGAAAAGATGGGCGAGGCGCCCGGCGAGATGCTGGGCCTGATGGCCGCGAGGCCTAAAGAGCTTTCTCTGGAGAGCCCGGAATTCGGCGGGGGACACGGAGCGTTCACCTGGTCCGTTTTAAAGGGGCTTACCGGCGCCGCGGACGCGGACGGCGACGGATTCGTCACGGCCGGAGAACTGATCGATTACGTCAGCACCGGCGTCCCGAAAATCACCGACAACAAACAGCACCCGCGCGATTTCGGCAACATGGAGAACTCCACTCGCCTTTCGGAACTCGCAAAGCCCGGCATCAGCCTGCAGTAGGTCGATGGCGCGCGTCCCCGCTACAATAGCTCAAATACATGAGACACCTGACGGCGCTTCTTCTGGTCTTTTCTCTATGCGTTCAGGCTGCAGGGCAGGCTGCCGAGCCCGTTCGCCCGCTGCGCGGTTATAAAGCCGACGCTGCCGCCACCGAACGCCAATGGGAAGAGAAGTTCCGGGCCCTTCCGGATCCGGCCAACATGCGCGAGTACATGCAGCGTCTTTCGGCGCGCCCGCATCACGTCGGCTCGGCATATGACGAGGACAACGCGGAATGGCTTGCGGCGAAGTTCAAGTTGTGGGGGCTCGACGCGAAAATCGAAGTGTTCGATGTTCTCTTCCCGACTCCGAAAGAGCGGCTGGTGGAGATGCTGGAACCGGTGCGGTTCAAAGCAAAACTCGAAGAGCCCGCCCTCGCCGTAGACCCCACCTCCGGCCAGAAAGAGAAACAGTTGCCTGTGTACCACGCCTATTCGAAAGACGGAGAAGTCACGGCACCGCTCATCTTTGTCAATTACGGCGTTCCGGCCGACTACGAAGAACTGCTGCGGATGGGGATTTCCGTGCAGGGCAAGATCGTGATCGCGAAATACGGTGGCTCGTGGCGTGGCATCAAGCCGAAGCTGGCTGCCGAGCACGGCGCTCTCGGCTGCATCATTTATTCCGACCCGAAAGAGGACGGCTTTGTGCAGGGCGATGTTTATCCGAACGGCGCGGCGCGTCCTTCCTTCGGCGCCCAGCGGGGCAGCGTGATGGACATGCCCGTCTATCCAGGTGACCCGCTCACGCCAGGCGTGGGCGCAACGGCGGACGCGAAACGATTGCCGCTCGACCAGGCCCAAACCATCACGAAGGTGCCGGTGCTGCCGATGTCTTACGCCGATGCTGAACCGCTGCTGAAGGCGCTTGGCGGCGAAGTCGCGCCGGCCGCATGGCGCGGAGCGCTGCCGTTCACGTACCACGTGGGTCCGGGTCCGGCCAAAGTGCATATGAAGGTGGTTTCGAACTGGGACCGTAAGCCGCTATACAACGTGATTGTGCGGATTCCTGGCGCGGTTTACCCGGACGAATGGGTGCTGCGCGGCAACCACCACGATGCCTGGGTGAACGGCGCGGAAGATCCGGTGTCAGGAGCGGTCGCGCTGATGGAGGAAGGCCGGGCTCTGGCCGAGTTGCTCAAGCAGGGCTGGAAGCCGAAGCGGACGATTATTCTGTGCTTCTGGGATGGTGAAGAACCGGGGCTGCTCGGGTCCACGGAATGGGTGGAGACGCATGCCGCAGAACTGACGGCAAAGGCCGTCGCGTATATCAACAGCGACGGGAATTCGCGAGGCTACATCGGCCTGGGCGGCTCGCATTCGCTTGAGAACTTCATGAGCGAGGTGACGCGCGACATCGAAGACCCTGAAACGAAGATGACCGTGATGAAGCGGCGGCAATTGCTGGATATTCGCACCATGCCGGACAAGCGCGCCGAAGCACGGAGCCGCGCGGACCTTCGGATAGGCGCACTCGGTTCCGGGTCAGACTACACGGCGTTCATCGATCATCTGGGGGTTGCGAGTATCAACCTCGGCTTTGGAGGCGAAGATCTGGGCGGCGGTCAATACCATTCGATTTACGACGACTTTTATTACTACACCCATTTCCTGGACACAACCTTCGTCTATGGGCGCACGCTTGCGCAAACTGCGGGCACGGCGGTTATGCGGCTCGCCGATGCGGAAGTGCTTCCGTTCCAATTCTCGAATTTCATTGAAACCGTGAAGGGCTATGAGACTGAGATCAAACAGGCGGCGGCGAAGCAGCGCTCTGAAATCGAGGAGCAAAACAGGGAGATTGATGAAGGCGTTTTCGTGGGCACGCTGGATCCGAAGAAGCCGGTGCCAGCGCCATCGAAGGAACCGGTGCCGCCGTTTTTGAATTTTGCGCCGCTGGATAATGCGCTGGATCTGCTGGGCCGAAGCGTTGAGAAGTACGAGAAGAGTGTGGCCGCGGCCGGCGATAAGGCATCGCCTGCGGTGAATGCCCGGCTGATTCAGAGCGAGCGCAAACTGACGGAGGACGCTGGTTTGCCTAACAGGCCCTGGTTCCGGCACACGATCTATGCGCCTGGTTTTTATACCGGCTATGGAGTGAAGACCATTCCGGGCGTTCGGGAAGCAATCGAGCAGAAACGCTGGGCGGAGGCCGACGCGCAGATTCTGCGGGTTTCCAGGGTTCTGGAAGGTGAAGCCGACCTGCTCGAAAAAGCTGCGGCCGATTTGACTAAGTAATTCCTTACTTTTCGACAACGGCGGGATTTTCCGGCCACGCGTGACGTGGATACCGCCGGCCTAACTCCCGCCGCAACTGCGGATAGAGGCGCTCCCAAAAGCCTGCCAGATCCGTGGTCATCTGGACCGGCCGCTGATTTGGGGCGAGCAAATGCACCACCAGCGGCACCTTTCCACCGGCGACTCGGGGGCTCTCCATCATGCCGAAGAAGTCCTGGAGACGCGATGCCACCCATGGCGGCTTGCCGCGCTCATAGTGCACCTTTGCCATGCGCCCGCTGGGTAGTTTTAATCGGGACGGCGCAACGCGCTCCAGCAAGGAAGCATCCACCCTGCGCTCCAGAGTTGGAATCAGAGCTCCGGCATTCTTTTCCACCTCGGACAGTCGCCGCAAGCCATAGCAAAGGTCGGCCAGCGCTGCCACAATTTCGCCATCTCCGGAAAACGGCTGAATAGCCGAATGCTCTGAGGCGAACTCCACTCGGGCGAAGAATTCGTCGAGTTCCGCGCGGTCAACAAAGCGCTCAATCCCCGCTTCGAGCGCCTTCGACGCGAGCAGTTTGGCGGCCGCCTCGTCATCCACCGCACCGCCCCGGCTTTCGTCAATCACCAGTTCGTCATAAACCAAGGCGCTCACCGACTCCACACGCTCGCCCAACCGGTTCCACTCCACCCCGCTTCTGTCTTTCACCCGGTCGGGAAAGAGATCGATCAGCCACTCCGGCTCAATCACACAGGCAAGTCGAATAACCGGACCCGATTTCTCTTTCCGGTCCTCCACATCTACCGCCACCAGAAACTCTCCAGGAGGGTTGGCCATGGAAGCGGTGCCTCCATTCGACAGCAGCACGATACCGCCCGGACGACGCCGCCCCACGCGATCCGGAAACGCTGCGAGAAGTGCTTTTGCAATCGCATTCTCCTGATATGAACCCTTGCCTCTGACCAATCGCCGCAACTGTTCATACACAGATCGTGTCCGCTGGTCCGGCTCGTCATCCAGCGTCTGCACCCGCTGCCCGCTTGAAAGCAAAGCCGCTACCCGGCATCCGTGGTCCCCCGCCCCGGCCTGCTCCGCGTCCAGCAGCAATCGCGCCAGCCTCGGATGGACCGGCAACTTCGCCATTCGCGCGGCTTCGGGTCCCCGCGCTCTCAACCGATCCAGCAACTGCTCCGCAGTTCCCAGCGCAGCGGACGAAGGCACGCTCAGCCACTCCAGTTCCAGGGGATCGTGAATGCCAGCGGTTTCCAGTTGCAAACATAACTGTGACAGCTCCCGACGCAGAATCTCTGGCTCGTCATGGTCCGCGCGACGGTGGAAGTCCTCCGCCGTATACAGCCGGATCACCTGCCCTGGCCCGGTTCGCCCGGCCCGACCCGCCCGCTGCCGCGCCGAAGCCTTGCTGATCCTCCTGACCTCGAGCGAAGAGAGTCCGGTCCAGGGAGAATCGCTGGCGATCCGTGCCAACCCGGAATCGACAACCGCCCGCACTCCTTCAATCGTGATGGAACTTTCCGCCAGATTGGTCGAGAGAATTACTTTGCGCCTCGACGCCGGCTCGACTGCCAGATCCTGCTCGGCAGGCGACATATCGCCATATAAAGGAGTGATCAGCAGATCCTGACGCCGTGCGAGTCCCTGACAGGCCCGAGCAGCGCGCCGGATCTCCGCGGCACCCGGCAAAAATACAAGCACGTCACCCTCAGGCCGCAATCTCTCCAGCGCACCTGACACCTGCTCTTCCAGTGGCGCAGCCGAGTACGGGGTGTAGCTGACGTCCAATTCAAAGAGTCGCCCTTCCGATTTCACGGACGGGCAGTTGCCAAGGAACGCGGCCACAGGCCCGACATCCAGCGTCGCCGACATCACTACAATCCGCAGTTCGGGCCGTTTTGTCTTCTGCAGCCGCCGGACCAGCGCGAGTGCCAGATCGGTCTCGAGATGCCGCTCGTGAAACTCGTCCAGAACCACGGTGCCCACGCCAGCCAGTTCCGGATCGGACATCATGCGGCGCGTCAGTACGCCTTCGGTCAGGAACCGCAGCCGCGTTTTCGGGCCAGCCAACTCCTCGAAACGGACCTGATACCCCACCGTTTCGCCTACGCGCTCGCCGAGTTCCTGCGCCACGCGCCGCGCCGCCATTCGCGCGGCAATCCGCCGGGGCTCCAGCACCAGCACCTCGCCACCGAGCGGCAGCAAAGCCGGCGGAACGCGAGTCGTCTTGCCAGCCCCGGGAGCCGCCTCAATGACCAGGTTCGGCACGCGCCGCAGGCTGGCAACGATCTCGGGAATCAATGAATCGATGGGAAGCACTCTTCTCCAGCCTAAGCGGCGTGATAATGTGTGGGCGAACAGCCATGCCGATCACCCGACGCACGCTTCTCCAGACTGCGGCCCTCGCGCCATTGGCGGGCGCCCTGGCGCAAAGCAGGAAAATTCCGATCGGACTGGAACTCTTCTCGGTTCGGAAATCGCTTCAGGAAGACCTGATGGGCACCGTGCGGAAAGTTGCGGCGCTCGGGTACGAAGACGTCGAATTCTTCTCGCCCTACTACAACTGGACGCCCGAACAGGCTAAAGATGTTCGCAAGCTGATGGATGATGTGGGCATCAAATGCCTCTCCACCCACAACTCTTTCGCAAACTACAAGCCTGAGAACATCCAAAAGGCGATCGACTATAACAAGATTTTGGGCTCCGGGATTCTGGTGATTGCGAGCACCGGCCGAGCTTCCACGCTTGACGACTGGAAGAAGATCACGGACACCCTCGCGGAAGGGCACGGCAGACTCCGCGCTGCCGGGCTGCGGGGCGGCTATCACAATCACCAGGCCGAATTCACGCCGGTTGAAGGCAAGCGCCCGATCGAAGTGATCGCCGCTGGCACGCCGAAGGATTTCGTGATGCAGTTCGATGTTGGCACCTGCGTGGAAATGGGTTCCGACCCGGTCGCCTGGATCAATCAGAACCCCGGCCGCATTCGCTCGCTGCACCTGAAGGACTGGGATAAAGAGAAAGGCTATCGGGTTCTCTATGGCGAAGGCGCCGTGCCGTGGAAGTCGGTTTTGGCAGCCGCTGAAAAGACTGGCGGCGTCGAGTTCATGCTGATCGAGCAGGAAGGCAGCGAGTTTTCCGAGATGGAAACCGCCCAGCGCTGCCTGGCCACGTACCGGAAGGGTGTGTATAAGTAGTATTTTGCAGCCTTTATTCGTCCGGATTCACGAGAGCGACAACGTCGGCATCATTGTTAACGCTGAGGGCGTGAAACCCGGCGCGGAATTTGCCGATGGATTAATTGCTGCGGAAGCCATCCCCCAGTCGCATAAGATCACCCTGCGCGACCTGGGACCGGGCGATGCAGTCCTGCGATACGGCGCGGTGATCGGCCACGCTAACCGACCCATACCCCGTGGGAGTTGGGTGCGCGAAGCTCTGCTCGACATGCCCGCCGCGCCCGCGCTGGACGAACTCCCGCTGGCCAACGCCACCCCCGCGGATCTGCCTGCCCTCGAAGGCTACACCTTCGAGGGCTATCGAAACCCTGACGGGACCGTCGGCACCCGCAATATCCTCGGCATCACCACCACTGTTCAATGTGTGGCCCCCACGGTGGACTATGCGGTCCAGCGAATCCGCGCTGAACTCCTGCCCCGCTTCCCGAACGTGGACGATGCGGTCGCCGTCACCCATACCTACGGTTGCGGCGTAGCTATTGACGCTCCTGGCGCGGCTATTCCCATTCGCACCATCCGCAATATCAGCCACAATCCGAATTTCGGCGGTAACCCACTCGTGGTCAGCCTGGGATGTGAAAAGCTCCAGCCTGCCCGGCTCTTCTCGAATGACTTTCCGGTTCTGGAAAACAACAGCATCATCCGCCTGCAGGACGAGCAAGGCTTCGAAGCAACTGTTGCGGCCATTATGCGCGCCGCCGAGACGCGGCTGATCAAACTTGATCGCCGCCGCCGGGAGACGTGCCCCGCCTCAGATCTAATCGTCGGCCTGCAATGCGGGGGCAGCGATGCGTTTTCCGGCGTCACCTGCAACCCCGCCGTGGGCTTTGCGGCAGATTTGCTTGTTCGCGCCGGAGCTACGGTGATGTTCTCTGAGGTGACCGAAGTTCGCGACGCCGTCCACCTGCTTACCGCGCGCGCCGCCAGCAAAGAAGTGGCCCTCGATCTCATTCGGGAGATGCGCTGGTACGACGAATACCTTTCCCAGGGGCAGTCCGATCGGAGCGCGAACACCACCCCCGGTAATAAGCGGGGAGGCCTCAACAACATCGTCGAAAAGAGCCTCGGATCGGTCGCGAAAGCAGGCACTACGGCGCTCAAGGCTGTCGCGTCACATGGGGAAAAGGTCACTGCCAAGGGTCTGGTGTTCGCGGCCACGCCGGCCGGAGATTTCATGTGCGGCACTCTCCAGCTGGCGTCCATGAACATGCACGTTTTCACGACCGGGGAGGGCAGCCCGTACGGATTGGCGCTGGTGCCGGTTGTGAAAGTTTCCTCCAGAACCACCCTCGCCGAGAAATGGCCGGACCTCATCGACCTTGATGCGGGCCGGATTGCGACGGGTTCGGCAACGATCCAAAGCATTGGCTGGGAACTGTTCCAACTCCTGCTCGACGTAGCCAGCGGACGACGGCAAACCTGGGCCGAGCGCTGGAAACTCCATAATGCGCTCACGCTGTTCAACCCCGGCCCGGTGACCTGAGTCCGGGCCGACACGCCACACTTGACAAAGGCGAACAAAAAGCGAAAACTAGGGAGGTGCTGTTCGGCGATTCTCCCTCACCGGGCCTGGTCGGAATCGCGCGGCTCGCCGCCGAGAGCGAAGTCCTGGAATCCAAGCGCGTCGTCCAGTACTTTGAAATCGGCAGCAAGAGCGTGCTGAACATGACCAGACCCGGGTTGCCGTTCAAATGGACCATCAACCCCTACCGCGGATGCGAGTTTGCCTGCCGCTATTGCTACGCCCGCTATACCCATGAGTTCATGGAGCTCAGCCCCGAAGAATTCGAGGATAAAATCTACGCCAAATCAAACCTGCCGCACGTTCTCCGGCGCGAGTTGAAGCGACTCGCAAACGACGAAGGTATCGCCATCGGCACGGCCACGGACCCCTACCAGCCAGCCGAGCGCCGCTTCGAGCGCACCCGCTCCATCCTCGAAGTCTTCGCTACAGAAAAGAAACGCTCGCTTTCCATCACCACGAAATCCGACCTGGTGAAGCGCGATATCCCGCTGCTTCTGGACATCGCGAAACACAACCAGATCTTCGTGAACATGACGATCACCACGCTGGACACCAGCCTGGCCCGCGCCCTGGAACCCCGGGCTCCCCGCCCCGATCTTCGGTTGCAAACGGTACGAGCCCTTGCGGAAGCCGGTATACCCGTTGGCGTCTTCCCGAACCCGATCATGCCTCTCATTTCAGACAGCGAAAAGGATCTCGACCGGCTGGCCAAAGCCGCCCGCGACCATGGAGCCAGCTACTTCGGTGGAGGCATTCTGTTCCTGATGCCGAGTTCCCGGCGCGTCTTTTTCCCCTTCGTGGAGGAGCATTTCCCGCACCTTATCCGGCGCTACCGCGAACGCTATGAATCGCATGCTTATATCAATGGCCCCTACCGGGACATGATTCGGGACCGCGTCCGCGGAATCCGCGAGCGCTATGGCCTTGCCTCTTCCCCGCCCAACCGCGAGTGGCCCACTGAACCCGAGCAGCAACAGCATCTGTTCGAATCCGCTACGATGCAGGTTTGCCCGTCTCCGCCAAAGCAATCCTCGCCACAGCAGGCTTCATCGCCCTCCTCGCCGCACTCTGGGTCGCGGCGCAATACTTCGGCATCTCAGCGGGCATAGCCGCTCATCTCCCGTCCACGGTGGCGTCTTCCGCACTGCTGCTCGCCCCGTACTGGGCGTTCGGCTTCGGGATCGACAAATGGCTTTCCCGCCTCCTGCCCGGCCGCGCAGCCCGAATCGTCGCCCCACAAGTCCTGCTCGCCGCCTACGCTCTCTTCTCTATCCCCCGGCACGAATTCCGCTGGGACATGCTGCTCGGCATGTCCGCACTCGTGTTCGCGATTACGATTGCTCTCACCTACGCCAACCCCGCGCAAGCCGACTGGCGCGACTTCCTCGTGCTCGCGCTGCTCGGCATCTCCGTCGATCTCCACTTCTTCGATAAAGCATGGCCCGTACCCGGCCTTTCCAGCATGCCAAAACTGCTCTTCGTGGATGCGGCGCTTTTTGGCTACCTTGTCATCCGGCCCATAGGCGGCATTGGCTACGACTTCCGCCCGAAACTCCCCGATTTCCGCATCGGGCTGCGCGAATTTCTTTTCTTTACACCCGTTGCCATCGCGCTCGGCTTTGCTCTCAGCTTTCTGCATTTCCACAAGACCCTGGCAAGCCCGCTCTGGTTCGCCTCTGGCTGGGTTTTCACGCTTTTCTTCATCGCCGTCCCCGAAGAGCTGTTCTTCCGCGGACTCATGCTGAACATGCTGGAAAGAAAGATCGGAACCCGCAACGCGCTGGTCGTGAGTTCGCTGCTCTTCGGCCTGGCCCACTTCAATAAGCGTGCCGCGTACTTCAACTGGCGCTACGTGATTCTTGCCTGTATTGCGGGTGTGTTCTACGCCCGCGCGTGGCTCAGTACGCGGCGCATCCTCACGTCGTCCGTTACCCACGCCACGGTCGATACGGTCTGGTCCATCTGGCTCCGCTGACTTCAGGTCGTTGATCGGACGGGTTGCAATTCGGGTCACACCGGAGTAGTATCGATAATCGATATACCGATGATCGACTCCCTATGCCCAAACAGAAACTCAACCCTCTGCCTTCCGCCGCATTCCAGATCCTGCTTTCCCTGGCCGATGAAGACCTGCACGGTTACGGCATTATGCGGCAAGTCGCGGAACAGACTTCCGGCCGCATGCGGCTGGGTCCCGGGACTCTGTACAGCTCAATCCAGGCGCTTCTCGAAGCAGCGTTTATCGAGGAACCTGACCGCGGTGAGGACGAAGAACCCGGCCAGGAACGGCGCCGATATTACCGGTTGACCTCTGCCGGACGCAAACTGGCACGCGCCGAGGCCGAGAGGCTTGCCGATTTCCTGCGTGTCGCGCGAGCCAAAAAGATTTTCAGGGGGGAGTATGTCTGAAAAGATCTATACGTTGCTGTTGCGGCTCCATTCTTCTCATTTCCGCGAGGCATACGGCGACGAAGCACTGCAACTGTTCCGGGACCGCGCCCGCGATGAAAAAGGATTCTTCCCGGGCCTGCGTCTCTGGTTCGATCTGCTGGCCGATTTAGCAGTCTCCGTCCCCCGGGGTTACGGCCATGTCCGACCGGAACTCATCAGCGCTTCGGCTGAGCGGAGTTCGGACGGCGTACCTTCATTCCGCATTCTGGGAGGTGAATCGCCCGGTCGCGGAGCACTCCTGCTGGGAGGCGTGCTGTCGATTGTAACCCTCGCTGTATTCTCCGTTTCCACCAGCCATTTCGCCGCCCCTGTCCGCTCAGCCTACGCGCAATGGTCTGCACCCAGCCA
>JAUZEU010000417.1 GCA_030838885.1 Bryobacterales bacterium
TAATTATGGATTGTTCTGCCTGGAGAATGCACGTTACGAGGACGCCACGCGTCTCTTCCGCAACGCTATCGGGACCAACTCAGACTATTTGCCCGCGCTCGAAGCATTAGCCGAAACCTCGCTTCGCAGGCGAGACCTCCCCGGGGCTGTTGCCTGGAGCCGGCGGATCCTGCAGATCGATCCGGCTTACCAGATCGCCCGGCAGACGCTCGCGCGTATTGCGGCGAATCATTGACTGAGTGATGCAAGAAGCTGCTGCGCCATATCGAAAGACGCATCGCCCCGCGGGATGCTTCGCAGGAGCGCCATCGCCTTATCGTGCTGCTTCAGCGCCAGCCATGCGCACGCGAGGTAGTAGCGAAGGCAGTCTGCCGTCAAGTTTCATACTTGCCCTAAACGCCTTTTCGGCCGCGGCGGGATTGCCGCGCAGTAGCTCGAACCCGCCCAGATTAAATTGTTCAGGGCCGTCATCGGCAAGAATAGAGGCCCGCTCTTCATATTCACGGCTGACCGATTCAAGCGCGTCCGCGGACTTGCCCGCAGGAATCTGCACCCGCAAATTCACAATTGAAAACGCAGCGCCAACTCGCACTGACCGTACAGGATCGGCCAAAGCGACCGAGAGCCCCTCAGATCCTACCGCTCTCACTGCCGCCACCGCACGCAGCAATGGATCGGGATCCTGCAGCGAGTTTTGAAGCGCCTTCACTACTCTCTCATCGGCGGGGAAACGGCTCAAATGGCCCAAGGCGTTGGCCCTTGCGAGAGTACCCTCCGATGCCTCGTTCAGAATCGAGAGCAATAGCGGGATGGCAGCTTTGTCCCCGGCACCTGCGGCGCGGAACGCCTTCGCCCGGTGAATCTCTTTCCTGCCCGAGTCGGGCCCGTACCAGCTGCGCACCCGATCGGCAGCCCACGTGGCATCACGATTCCTGTGGCAATTGCCACAGGCATTCGGGATCCCGTGCCGGAGGGTATTTTCCGGATCCGGAATGCTCATGGAATGATCGCGAATCTCCGCTTTAAGGCTGAAAACCGATCGTGGCATATGGCATTCCACGCATTCGCTTCCCCGACTTCCTGCTGCATGGTGACTATGGTTTGCCACGTTGATTGAGAGAGTGCCATGGCATCCCGAACATAAGGCATTCGGTTCTTCGCGAATAATTCTGTTGGCGGGAATCGCGGGATCGTGCACGTTCGCATTACAGCTCAGGCAGGTCGCGTCACCCCGCATAAAGCAGGCGCTCTGCCAGAAACCAATGGCATCATTCGAAAAGCGACGCGGACGTCCATCCACCCAATAGGCAGGGTCATGATCCTTTTTCTGGCCATATTCCAGGATGGGCATAAAGGAGTCGAGGTAGTTTTGCCCTGGTGCAAAAGTCTTCGTCAGCATATCGCGCAAAGAGTGGCACTGGGCGCAAACCGCGGTGCTGCGTGCAGGGTCAAGACCGCCAAGCCTTGTGATGTCGTCTCCCGAAGAGTTGGCCGGTGTCTCGCGATGCAGCAGCATATGTCCGGCGCCCTGGCCGTGACAGCGTTCGCAACTGGTGCCAAAGTCCTGCCAGGTCGTGTTGTAGGTATTGCTTGCCGCGTCGAAATTTTTCTCCTCCCGTGTGACGTGGCATGAATAGCAGCTCTTGTTCCACACCTGAACCGCCCCGCCCTCAGTCTCCTGCGGATCCACAATATCGAAGTTGTGAAACCATTGCTTTCGCAGCACATCCCAGCTGGGAGGAAGCACGATGATCCGTCCGTCCGCCAGCCTTGTGAGATAGTGCTGGATACGGCGGCTGCCGAGCGTGTAATCCACGCGATGCTCACGCTCTCCGCCCGAGAGTAACTGCTCGTTGATAAAGTATCCGTCCGGTTTTACATGTAAACGGTAGGAAGTTCCGCGCAGAGTGATTCGGGACTGGCTGAAGTCCCCCAGCACGCTGGCGGAGCTCGACGGCTGCAGCATTCTTCCATGCCTTCCACCAGACCATTCTTCGTGGACCTTTTGGTGGCAGGCGGCGCAGTCGTTCGCAGTGCAATGGGCCGCGAACGCCGCGATGGCGAGCAGCACTATGCAGACCTGTTTCAAGCAGTTTCCGGTGCGTACATCTCAGTGCCCTGTCTGTACTCCTACCTTTACCGAGTGCGCTTCTTTGCTGCCTCTCGGCACATCGATTACCACACGCATCCCCGGTTTGATCTCAGCCGCGGAAAACCTGCGGGCTTCTTTCGTAATCTCCGTCTTCGGGGTGAGTTTTATATCGACCTCGCCTTTGGCGGTTTGGACAGTGATCGTCTGATTTCCTGTCTTGGTGACCGTGCCAGCCACATGGTCAAAATTGCCGTGGGAGAATGCCAGCCATGAAATCAGAGCGGTGAAGATAAGAGCCATCGAAATCACCCTTAGAAGTCCACGGGCCACGGTCCGCGGCAAAATCGCGCGCGCGATCCCCAAATGATTAATGATGTTGGTGCGCTGCATGTGATTCATCGCTGATTTCTCCTCGCAGGAACTTCTCCTCCTGCTCTTCTTCCAGTCTCTCCCGCGAGCTTTTCGGATTCAGTTTCTCCATCTCCTTCTCCTCCCCGAAGGTCAACCTCGGCAGGCGGCGGATGAAATGCACGAGCTTCCAGGAGTCTTGTCCGGGATCACCAGGCGTACCCCACGCGGGCATTCCGGTCAGCCGCAATCCGTTCTCAATGATGAAAAAAAGCTCACCATCCGTACGGTGCTGCGTCGCGGACGAACGCATGTCGGGCGCGGGAGGGTACATGTTCTTACCCATTGCAGTGTCTCCGCTGCCGTTGTTGCCATGACAGGATGCGCAATGATCCGCCCAGTGTTCCTTCGCTTCGGCAAGACCTTCCGGAGTCACAGCGATCGGGTTCGGACGACTCTTCGCTTCGGCAGGAAGCGCCAGAGCCCGAGCTTTCACCGCCGCCCACTTTTCAATGGCGGTGGGCGGTTGCCGCGCGCTGAAGCCGCCCGCGGCGCCAAGCAGGACAATGCCGGTGATCAAGACAATCCCCGGCACTGTAAAAAGACCTGCCACAAACCAGACTGCGCCGCTCATTTCGCGTCGCGGCGATCAGTTCAGTCCCGCGTAGTTGTAGATCACGGTCGCAACCGATTTCTCGGCCCCGGCCATGCCGTACGTGTCTCCCGCGCCTTCGATGACATAGAACTCGTTGGCTGCGTGTGCCCGGCCTCCGAGACCCACCACGCCTCCGCCAATCGGCATGCCGACAGGAGCCACCCGCTGACCCACCTTGCCGTCGTTGAAAAGGTAAGACGGCCAGTATCCGCCGGTCTCGGACGGTTCCGGAACATGGTTCGCGGCTATCATACGGCGCGACTGAACTCCGAACGCATCG
>JAUZEU010000419.1 GCA_030838885.1 Bryobacterales bacterium
TCGAAGGTCCGGCGCGCTGGATCGATCGCACGGCTAAAGATCTGGGCTTCTCGCGGAGGGATTACATCACCGCCAGTTATGGCGCGCTTTTCATTGAGTGGTGTAAGGAGTACGGGATTGAATCGAACGCGATGACGTTCGGGAACTACCGGATCTGAAGCTGTACCAGATCGCTCTTGGGCTGGGCTGCCGCGGGGGCCGCAATGGTCTGCGGGGCGCGCCAGAAATCCATGTATGACGTGTAATGAACGCAGGCCACGGTACAACGCGGAGCGCATCCCTTTTCAGTGAGGAACTCCCGCTTGATGTCCTCGGTGGTGTAATCGGCAATCGGCTTGGCGGGATAGCCGCGCTGCTGAGAACAGTAGTGCACCAGACCGTCTTCGCACACGTAGAGGTAACGCGCGCCGGCCCGGCACTTCCATGTGTTCTCCTTGCCGTGAGCGATGTTGTCCTGGAAGTAATTCAGACGGGCGTAATTCTTCTTGCCCATATCGCGGACCTGCAGGAAGATCTCCTGCTCCACGTCAGAGAGCGGCTGCAACTGGCCGTCACCATCGTGAATGATGCCCACTGTGGAGGTGAAACCCAATTCAACGGCACGCTTCGCTACCACAATCGCGTCATGCGGGTCATGGATGCCGCCGCCCACCACAGAATTGATGTTGACGTGAAAATCGGCATGCTCCGAGAGTAGTTCCAGACGGTGATCGAGGGTCTTCAGGCTCTTTTTCGAAACATCGTCGGGCTTCACATTATCAATGGAGATCTGCATGTGATCGAGCCCGGCTTTGTTCAGCCGGCGGATCCGATCGGCATTGAGCAGGAAGCCGTTGGTGATCATGCCCGCGAGCGCGCCGTGGCTGCGGATATGGCGGATCAATTCATCCAGTTCGTCGTGTAAAAGCGGTTCGCCGCCACTGAACGAGATGATGCTGGTTCCGAGGCGACCGAGATGGTCGATGCGGCGCTTCATTTCGGCCGTCGGAATCTGTTTCGAGAAATCGTCGTACTCGTTGCAATACGTGCAGGAGAGATTACATCGCCGGGTCGGGATTATATGCGCCAGAACGGGGTGGCTGGTGGATCGTACTCCATCAAAAAGCATCCGGTATTCGCGCGCACGGCGATTTGCGGCAAGCAGGTTTCTCCGGATTTGTTTCCCGAGTGACGGCATAGAGGCGGAAACGACTATTACAGCATACCTGCAACTTCATCCAGCGCAGGACTGTAACAGTCGCTTCGATGCTTCGGAGCACTACTTGGATGACAGTAAAGTCACATAAACTATTTGGAGTCCCGGTGCGCTCCGTCCAGGGTGAAGGCGGGACCGCACACCGCAATATACTCGGCTCCTTCAGGTTCCGGCGTACTGTACCGGACCCAACATCCGCGATGGGAGATTACGGCCTGGCCGGCCCGGACGTCCACCGCGCCTCCGGCGTGCTCAACTCGCAACAAACCTTTCAGCACGACCGTATACTCGTCGAAGTCGGGCGTCTGTCCGGGCTCAATCCAGCCGCCTGGGCTGCGCATGTGCGCGACGCTCAGGGCCTCGGTTGCGGAATTCACCCGCCCCACATATTCGTCGATCAGCTTTGGCTTGGTGCCTGCGGCCGTGATCCGTGCGGGGCATTCTATCAGGACCGGCGGTAAAACAGGTGTCATTGTATCGAAAGTCGCTCCTCCCGCATCATAACTGTTATTGGTATTTCAGCTTGATCCTTTGGCCTAACCATGCTTAAATGGCATTTTGCTAGGGCGTTTGACGCCATGACACCCAGAGACGACTCCGATCCATTAGCACCGCAGCGCGAGGCAGCTTTCTTCTACGGATTATTCCTGCGCGGCCACTCTGTTGAGGCGCTCCGGCAGGACATCGATATCCCGCGACCCATTATTGACAAATGGGCGAAGGCAAAAGACTATCAGGGCGCCTTCCGTGCCGATCTCGACCGCATGTACCAGTACCGCAAACAGGTTCTGGCGATCTTCGAGGGGCTGGTTTCCAGCGACGTTTCGAGCGATCACGGCCGCGTGCAATTCATCCAGTAAATCCGAACACTCAGCCCTTCACTTGAGCCTGACCGTGCCTACCAGTTCGCCCACCCGCTGAACGCCCAGGCCGGGTAGCAGATTGCCGAGTTGCCGCGCAATTTTCACCGGCGCAGCGGGATCCCGGAACGTGGCTGTCCCCACCTCCACGAGGGACGCTCCGGCGATGAGGAACTCAGCCGCGTCCTCCCCGCTTGCGATTCCACCGATTCCGATTACCGGAAGCTTGACAGCCTGCGCGGCCTGCTGAACCATGCGCAGCGCAATTGGCTTGATTGCCGGTCCGGAAAGCCCTCCGTAGCCCGCTCCAATGCGCGCTTTGCGCGTTCGCGCGTCGAGGGCCAGGGAAACGAACGTATTCACCAGCGAGATGGCATCGGCCCCGCTCTGTTCCGCAATGCGCGCGAAAGGTTCAATGGCTGCCACGTTGGGCGAGAGCTTTACGATCAACGGGTGGCGAGCGACTGCCCTGACCCGGGATACCAGATCGCCCAGCGCGACCTCATCAACACCGAATGCCAGGCCGCCGTGTCTTGTGTTCGGGCAGGAAACATTCAATTCGCAGGCCGCCAGGCCGTCCGCATCGTTCAGTATTTGGACTACTTCCACGTAATCCTCGGCTGCATAACCGAAAACGTTGGCGATTACCGGCGTGCGGTACTTGCGAAGGAGCGGAAGTTTGTCGGCTACGAACGCCCGTACGCCGATATTCTGTAGTCCGATGGAATTGATCATCCCCGAACTCGCTTCCCAGAGGCGGGGCGGGGGATTGCCGTGGATCGGTTCCCGCGAAAGCCCTTTGACCACGATGCCGCCCAAATCGTTCAGATCACAGAGCTTTTCGAATTCGATACCGTAGCCGAAGGTGCCCGACGCGGTGAGCACCGGATTACGGAAATGAATTCCACAGACGGTGGTTTGGAGCCCGGAAATCGCGACAGAATTGGACAAGAATATTCCCGTGAGGAGTTTAGCAGGTGGTGGACAGTCCAAACCGGATACCGGAGACAAGATGTTACACTTCTGTCTTTATGGACTCAGACGCGCTCGGCCTCAGGAAATGGCGGGAGGCAAAAGGAATCACCCTGGACGCCATAGCTTTGTCTACGAAACTGAGTATTCGTCAGCTAAAGGCTATCGAATCCGGCGATTTCCGTCAGTTACCCGGCGGCGTTTACAACACCAGCTACATCAGGCAATACGCCCTGGCGATTGCGTTCGATGTAGCCCAACTGCTTGGATATTACGACGATTTCTGCCGTGCGAATTCCAAAGACTCGCGGCAGGGTACCAGAAGAAGTCTGAGCGGCCCCCTGCTTCAGAATTAGGCTTCCGGATTATCCAGCGCGGGTTATCCAGCTAAGATTTTGGCCCTTTCGCCGGGGCTGCTTTGGAACTGGATGCCCCGCCTTTCATTAACTTGTCCAATTCAGCCCGGATATTCACCTCCTGGTTGCCCAGGAACTTTTCGTCGCCAATATACTGACTGCGGACGGTGCCGGTCTTGTCTATAAAGACCAGGATGGGCACGAAGTAGGGTTCATCCTTAGCCAGGCCGAGGAATTGCCGGGCCGCACCCTCATTCGTGATCCCGCAGGGGAAAGTGACCCCGAAGACCTTGTTGAACATTTGAATGTCCTTGGCCGCGTCCGGATTAATGGTTGCGCCCAGAACTTGTACGCCTTTCCCTTCGTATTCCTTCTGTACCCCGGACAGTACGCCCGCGGTTTTCTGACAATGCGAACAAGTAGTGAACATCAGGGCCAGAACCACCGTCTTACCACGGTAGGAACTCAGCAATTCCTGCTTTCCGTCCGGATGCTGGATCACAAACTCGGCTGCTTTTCGGGGAACCGGGCCGGCAGCGGTGACAAGTCCGGCGACGGCGGGGATGAGGAGTAAGAAAGTCGCTATGCTTCGCATTTCACTCGTTATTCTACGCGATGCGCCGCCCCGGACACCACTGTTCCGAAAGCGGACACCCGCATCGAATCCGGGAGCGCTAAGTGTTTGAAACTGCGTTCCGTTGTGCAGGCAGGGCAAATGCCTCTTCAACCGCAACCAAAATCGCAATGAAAACTCCGTTCCTGATTTTCCTCGTTTCCGGGTTTGCTACGTTGCAACTCGAGCCTCTCGCAAGTCGTGGGGCGGAACTGCTCTCGCGGGTCGTCCGGGAGCAAATGCACAGCCTCGCTATTCCCCGGCCGGTTGCGCAGGCCGGGGCTAATAAAATCGACTGTTTGAGGGAAGAACTGGCGGATGTTCAGATAGATCTGATGAAGGTCCTGGAAACTGATCGCACTCTAACAACTCACCTGGAAAGCCGCGAAGCAGATCTCAAGTACGCCGTGCGTGCCGAGCAGGTCAGGCGGGACGAGATTGCTCAGTGCCGGAAGGCAGGGAAGACGGGTGCGAATCGTCTGCTGGCGGACGTGCGGTGCGAACTGCCCGCATCCGAAAAGCCGCAATCGTAACGCAGAACGCCAGGGCCAGCATCAGGGCGTCACGCGCGAGCGTTTTCGGCCCCAGGGGCTCACCACTTCCGAAGCAGCCACAATCGACCTGCAGTCCCATCGCATACGACCGGACGAGGACGGAGAAGAAAACAGCCAGCATGAGGCTGGCAAGAGCGGCGGACCAGCGGAGCCAGATTCCCGAAAGAATCCAGATGCCCAGCGCAACTTCGCACCAGGGGAGGATCCTGGAAACCGGCTCCAGCAAGTTGTCCGGCAGGATCTTCAGACTATTCAGAGAAACCGCGAACTGCAGCCACGGTTCGCGCAGCTTCAGATAGCCTGCGGCGAGAAATATTCCCGCCAGAAGCAGCCGACCGAGCAGCAACAGCATTCGCTGCACCTTGGGGTTTGCGGGCAGCATCAGCCCTTCGCCAGCATCTGGTCGAGGTAGCTTTTCAGGATGTTGAACGGCACGGCGCCATCGATTTTCTGCCGTTTGCCTTTGTTCACGATCACCATGGTGGGCGTCTGGTTCAGGTTGTCGCGGGCTCCCATGGCGAGATCAGCCGTTACTGTGTCGTCCAGGTGCGTATCGTTTTTCACCAGATCGCGAACCTTCTGCATTTCTCCGGGTGGCAACACTTTGGCGACTGTGCCATCCACATTGCCGTTCTGCGACCAATCGGCTTGTGTTTTGAAAAGCTGGTTGGCTACCAGTTCGTAACGCCCGATCTGGCCGGCCGCGTTGGCATACTTCGTCGCAATGCGGGAAAACTGGTGCTGAGAAAGGGGGAAATCGCGGTGCAGTAACTGCACCTTGCCGGTGGCTACATACTGGGCTTCCAGCGGAGGCAGAACGTCCATGTACAAGGTGCGGCAACTCGGGCACTCGTAGTCGGTATAGACCTCCACCGTGATTGGCGCGGAGGGCGAGCCCGAAAGCTTGAAGTTCTTCGCCACTGGCACGGCCGCGGCCTTCCGTTCCGGTATCGACTTTTTGTGAGTGGGTCCGGTGGAGGGTGGTGTCTGGGCCGTCATCAGCAGGGCGGCGGGAAGGAGCAGCAACAGAGAGCGCATCTCCTTTATTATCCACCCTAAACAACTCATTATCATAAAGGTAATGACCGAAGCCACGCTGCTCGCCCATATCTCCAGTCAGCCGCGCGGGCGCACCAGCCTGAAGCAACTCTACAAAGACTTCCATCTTCGGGGCGACGACCGTGAATCGCTCGACACGGCAATCGAACGGCTGGCTGCGCGCGGCGAGATCGTGGAACTCAGCCATGGCCACTTCGCAGTCACGGCAAATAACCGTGAATACGTTTCCGGCCGCGTGAGCATTCACCGGGATGGCTATGGTTTCCTGATTCCCGATCGCCCTTTGCCCGGCGTAACCGGCGACATCTATCTGAGTCGCGATGCCGTGCGCGGGGCGATGCATGGCGACCGCGCGATTGTGCGCATCACGCATACGGGAGCGGCCGGGCGCACGGAAGGCGAAATCCGGAAAGTTCTGAAGCGCGCGCATCCCTCCGTGGTGGGCGAATTCCGGATTACGCAGCGCGGGCTTTGGGTAGTGCCCCATGATGAGCGCCTGCGCGACTGGATTGAGATCCCGCTTGAATTTGCGATTCCCGGTCCGGCTGACCATCAGGATCGGATCGGGACTAAGCCGATCGAAATCTCCGACCCCAGCCAGTTGGACGGCATGATCGTCAACGCGGAAGTTCTCGACTACGGCGATGACTACAGCCACCCTGTGGGCCGGGTGACCGAAGTGCTTGGCCATCCGGACGATTTCGGTATCGATGTCGAGATCGTGATCCGTAAGCACCATTTGCCGAACCGCTTTCCGGCCGACGTGGTTGCGCAGGCGAAGGCCATACCGGCCACTATTTCGGAAGCCGAGATGAAGGGGCGGCGTGATTTTCGGGACCTCCCGATAGTGACGATCGATGGCGAGACGGCGCGGGATTTCGATGATGCGGTTCTGGTGGACAAGCTGCCCAACGGCCACTTTGCGCTGCAGGTGCATATTGCCGATGTCAGCCACTACATCGAACAGGGCACGCCCATCGATCTGGAAGCGCGACTCCGCGGCACCAGCGTTTATTTCCCTGACCGTGCCGTGCCCATGCTGCCCTTCGAGCTATCCACGAATATCTGTTCGCTGGTGCCGCATGAAGACAGGCTGGTGATGTCGGCGCTGATCGAGCTGGACCGGCAGGGCGAAGCTGTGGGCTTCGAGTTCTGCCGTGGCGTGATCCGCAGTGCGGAGCGCATGACGTACACCAACGTGCACGCCCTCCTGGAAGGCGATGCCGCTCTCCGCGAGCGCTATGCGCCTTTGGTGGACCGCTTCGAAACCATGCGCGAACTGGCTAACATTCTCACGCGCAAGCGGTACAAACGCGGTTCCATCGACTTCGATCTGCCGGAGCCGCTGATCGAATTCGACGAGTTTGGCGAGATGAAGGGCATTCTGCGCAGCCCGCGGAACATCGCGCACAGGATTATTGAAGAGTTCATGCTGACGGCTAATGAAGCGGTCGCAGCGCACCTGGAAGCTACCGGGCTGCCTGCGATTTATCGCACGCACGATCCGCCAGACCCGAAGCGCGTGATGGATTTTGAGGAAGTCGCCGCACAGTTTGGGTACTCTCTCGGGGTGGGCGCCATTCCGGTTACAAAACACCGGTTTAAAGAGCGCAAGGCCGAAGGCAGGGTGGTGCATAAAGAGGTGGTTCTGCCGAACACCGTGCACGTCTCTTCGCGCGCTTACCAAAAGCTGGTGGCGAAGATTGAGGACAAACCCGAAGAGCGGATTTTAAGTTACCTGATGCTGCGTTCACTGAAGCAGGCGCGCTACAGCGCGGAAAACACCGGCCACTTCGCTTTGGCGGCCAGCCACTACACTCATTTCACTTCGCCGATCCGGCGGTATCCCGATCTGATTGTGCACCGGTTGCTGGGCGCCTCTCTCGATCGCAAGACGTACTCGACCGAGGCTGAAATTAAGATCACTGCTGACGACTGTTCCATGACGGAGCGCCGGGCCGCGGAAGCGGAGCGCGAACTTGTGGAATGGAAGAAGGCGAAGTTTATGGAGAGTCGCGTGGGCGAGGAGTTTGACGGGCTGATCATCAGCACCGCACGCTATGGAGCGTTTGTGGAACTGACGGACCTGTTTGTAGAAGGCCTGATTCCGATCGAGACACTGCCAGGCGATCGCTACACGTACCACGAAAATGTGCGGAAGATTATCGGACAGCGCACTCGCCGGGAGTTCTCAATTGGCGACAAGGTTCGGGTGCTGCTGGACAGGGTAGATCCGCTGGAGCGTAAACTGCAGTTCGCGCTTGTCGAACCCGTTGTTCGAAAGCAAAAACGCAAGCGCATGTAGAGAAAGCCTAACTGAGCGAAACGGGCCTGGACGGCGCAGCGCCCCCAGGCCGCCCGATTCCGCTGCTAAATAGACAAGCCTACGCTTTGCGGCGTCGGTTGACTGCGAAAGCAAGCCCCGAGATGCCCAACGTAAGGAGACCGTAGAAACCCGGCTCCGGAGTTGCGCTGAGCTGCACGTTATCGTAGTTACCCTGAGAGCCTGACGAATTCAGTTCAATGGTGATCGCCTGGCCGGCGTCTGCGAACAGGCCGGTGTAGCTTGCCGTGTAGATTGACCATCCACCCTCAGCAGCAACTGTTCCAATCGCCGTATATTTGGTTCCATTGATTAACAAATCCGCTGTGCCTGCAGGAGAAGTATCGTACCGGTTACCAATGTCGACCAGTAAGGTATAGATGGCCCCCACCTGTACAGTCGAGCCTACGGTTTGTGAGATGACGCCACCAGTCGAGTAGGCACTGGTTATGGTGCCGTCGGAGGCTGCGCCACCGAAGTAAGTGGTGTTCCCCATTTGGAACCCTGGCTGGAATTGTCCCCCGCCTCCGGTAATCGTCCACCCCGGGATGGATCCAGAGCTATAAGAACAACCTAATCCGCAAGGGCTCGGCAAACCGGCCGAGATTGTTTCAAACGACTGGTTCACAACGGGTATATTGATGTTGGCAAAGGCGACGCCGACCGAAATGATGGCGGCAACCGTCACCCTGGTGAAGAAACGATAATTGAGCATGTTCTCAGGCCCTCCGCAGACCTGGCGCAAAGGTACCACTGCCACGCAGTGCAGATCAGTACTGAGCGGGTGATTGAGAGTACCGTTACGACTTGCCAGAAAGACCTGTTCTCAGGGGCGGCACCTAACAAATGTGCTTTTTCGCACTTGACTTCAGGCGTGAAAGAACGAATTATAAATGCTCAAATGAAAGTGTATTTTTACGTATTTATTTCCGCATTTGCAGGTCTGTCTTTTGCTTCCGCTGCAGCTGATGAGCCTGTCAGCCCGAAAAAAGAAGAGGCGCAGGCCCTGAAAGCCTGTGCAGAAAGTGTATTCCAAGGCTTCCGCAAGATTGCCGATACACGCGAAACACGCTTTAATGGCAAGGTCGCGGAGGCCACAGCTCTTTGCCGCGGAGGCCAGAAAACATTGCAGTTCCGGCTCACTCCCTGGGTTGACTGGTCGACTTACTGGGGGTCTGGCGACATGGCGTCTTTGCCGAAGGGCTTCATTTCCACTAAAGGGCCGGTTTTGCGGGGTGTTACGGGCGCCTTGCTCGACCTGGAATATCAACGGATGGAGTTGATTAAATTCAATCTGTTCGATAACTCGGGCACGTACAAGACCTATATTTCCGGGCAGAACAGCACTGGCGGCGCCGCGATTAAAGTATGGCCGGAAATGCGTCTGCCGAAGAGCAACGCGAGCTACGAGGCGGTGGGTGGCGATTCCGAACAGGTCTGCAAAGGCGATCTGATTCGCGGTAGGACGCTGACCGGTATTTGCAACGACATTCGCAATCCTCTGATGGGATCCAAAGGCACGCTGTTCGCGCGCAATGTCGAATTCGTGACTACGTTCCCCGATTTGGGCCAAACCACCCTCACGAAGAATCGCCATGTCGACCGCCTCGGCCCGTTAACGCCCGACCCGCAACTGATCAGCCGTAAGCTGCTGACCCGCCCGCAATCCAGCGATGCCGCATGCAATGGCGGTTTCGGACTCGCCAACAACTCGGTGGATTCCAACTGCGATTACCAAAAGGCACCGTTCTTCAATGTGCTGGCCGCTTACTGGATCCAGTTCATGACGCATGATTGGTTTTCGCATATGGATGAGGGGCAGAACGGACCCGGTTATGAGGAAGTCGGCTGCAGTTCTGAGCAGGCGGCCGCGCTTGGCTGCCGTCCCGGAGATCGTGTGGACAAGCCATTGGTGTCACAGGACTCCGCGCCGGAAAAATTCACCATCGGCGGCAAAAACTATCTCTCTCGCGCTCCGAAGACTTTCGCGAACAACAACACCGCATGGTGGGATGCTTCGCAGCTTTATGGCTACGACGAAACTTCCCGTAAGCGAATTCGGCGCGACCCGGCGGACACTGCACGGTTGCTTCTGGAACCGGTCGGAGGCATGACCGGCCAGGGATACCTGCCTGTGTTCCAGGCGGCCGATCCCATACAGCCCCAGTGGACCGGCCAGGAGACTTCCGGCTTCCCCGACAACTGGACCATTGGTATGAGTTTCTATCACAATGTGTTCGCTCGAGAGCATAACTCGTTCGTCAATGAGTTCCGGAAGCTGGCGGCAGCCAGGCCGACGGCCGACAGCGAGCTTCGCAATCCTTCCGATCCGAAGCGGGTGATCCGGTTTCAGGACGTTACTCCGGACGAACTTTTCGAAGCCGCACGTCTGGTGGTGTCGGCTGAGATCGCCAAGATCCACACGATTGAGTGGACACCGCAGCTGCTTTACGATGAACCTCTGAACAAGGGCATGAACGCCAACTGGAGCGGATTGCTGGGTACGGGCGATCCGCTGGCTTCCGATGCACTTTCCAACGTGATTGTGCACACTTTCGGTAAATCGAAGGATGCTGCCGCAGCTTCGCAGTGGTATTCGGTTTTCGCATCCGGCCCCGGCATTTTCGGCCTCGGCAGTAAGGTTGCGCATTACGACATCACCAACCCAAAGGACACCAACGGCGGTGTAAATCACTTTGGGTCGCCCTTCAATTTCCCGGAGGAATTCGTGACGGTGTACCGGCTGCACTCGCTGATGCCGGATTTGATCGAGTATCGCGACCTGTCGAAGGACCCCAATCAGATCACACAGAAGGTCGGGGTGATCAATACCTTTGAAGCGAAGGCGACCGATGCGATGCGCTCGCGTGGCCTCGCGAACTGGGGTTTGAGTATGGGCCGCCAGCGGCTTGGGTTGCTCGCTTTGCATAACACGCCGCAATTCATGCAGAGCATTCGCCTGCCGCGGCTCGACACGCCTACGAAGCAGGTCGATCTGGCTGCGCTGGATCTGATTCGCGACCGGGAACATGGCGTTCCGCGGTTCAATGAGTTCCGCAGGCAGTACGGGCTACGGCAGCTCACCAGTTACGACGACTTCTTCCCGAATCCTGGCAATGAACTGGCGTCGCAGTTGCGGGAAGTCTATGGCACACATGTTTGCGACTCATCGAAGATCATCACGGATGCCCAGGTAAACGAAGAGGGCACGCCGATCAACGATTGCCTGGGGCACCCGAACGGTTCTGTCGTAGATAACATCGAGGATGTGGATACGGTGGTGGGCTGGCTTTCGGAATCCACGAGGCCGCACGGCTTCGCAATTTCAGAAACGCAGTTCGTAGTCTTCATCCTGAACGCCTCGCGACGCCTCTACAGCGACCGTTTCTTTACCTCCGGCTTCCGGCCGGAGTTCTACACCTCGCTGGGAATCGACTGGGTTATTCACAACGGGCCTGGGCCGGAAATGATGGAGCAGGGCAAGCCGAACGGGCATCGGCAACCAGTTTCGCCGCTCAAACGGGTTCTGCTCCGAAACATTCCGGAACTGGCGCCGGAACTGAAAAACGTGGTCAATGTCTTCGACCCGTGGGCGAGGGCGCGCGGCGAATATTATTCGCTCGACTGGACGCCGAGACCCGGGGCGGAATCAGACCCGGCGTTCAGGAAGTGACGCGCACGCATTAGTGGATTTCAGGTTCCGGGGTTGCGATCTTCCCGTCGAGAAAATCGAAATCGCAACCCTTGTCGGCCTGGGTTACCCGTTCCGCGTAGAGCGCCATATAACCCCGGCCATACTTCGGTGCGGGTTTCACCCATGCCGCGCGGCGCCGGACCAATTCGTCTTCAGGGACCAGGAGATCCATCCTCCGGTTTTCGACATCGAGCGAAATCAGATCGCCCTCTTCGACCAGCGCCAGCGTGCCACCGATAAAGCTCTCCGGCGAGATGTGCAGCACACACGTGCCGTAGGCCGTGCCGCTCATGCGTGCATCGCTGATGCGAACCATATCGCGCAGCCCGCTGGGCAGCAGTTTCTTCGGCAACGGCAGCATACCCCATTCGGGCATGCCGGGGCCGCCCAGAGGACCGGCATTTCGCAGCACGAGCACGGAGTCCGGCGTCACGTTGAGGTCGTCACGATTGATGCGGGCATCCATGTCGTTGTAATCGTTGAAAACCACGGCCGGCCCGGTGTGCTTAAGCAGATGCGGGCTGGCCGCGCTGGTCTTGATGAGCGCGCCGTCCGGGCAGAGATTGCCATAGAGAACCGCGGTTCCGCCGCTATCGCAGAGAGCCTTATCGCGCGGTCGAATCACCTCAGGGTTGATGACCCGCGCGCCTTCGAGATTTTCGCCGATGCTCTTGCCATTCACCGTGAGCACGTCCAGATGCAGCAGATCTTTCATTTCGCCCATGAGCGCGCGCAGCCCGCCCGCATAGTAGAAGTCTTCCATCAGGAAGCGTCCGGAGGGGCGAATGTCGGCGAGCACCGGCACCCGGCGGGCGATCTCATCGAAGGCTTTGAGATTCAGCTGCAGCCCGGCACGCCCGGCCATGGCGATCAGATGAATGAGAGCGTTGGTGGAACCGCCGATCGCCATATCGACTGCAATGGCATTGTCGAACGACTCGAGAGTGAGAAAGTCGGATGGCTTCCAGTCCTCCCACACCATTTGCACGGCGCGTTCGCCACAGTTCATCGCAAGGCGGACGTGGTTGGAATCGGTGGCAGGAATTGACGAAGCTCCGGGCAGGGTGAAGCCGAGTGCTTCCGCCAGCGCGGTCATGGTGGCGGCGGTACCCATCGTCATACAGAAGCCCGGAGAGCGCGCAATGCCGTTTTCGATATTCACCCAGTCGTCGGTCGTAATGGTGCCCGCGCAACGCTCGGTCCAGAACTTCCAGAGATCCGTGCCGCTGCCGAGCGGCTGGCCGTTCCAGTTGCCGCGCAGCATCGGCCCGGCGGGCAGATAAATGGCAGGCAGGTCCATGCTGATGGCGCCCATCAGCAGCCCTGGGGTGGTCTTGTCACAGCCGCCCATCAGCACCGCCCCGTCCACGGGGAGACTGCGGAGAGCCTCCTCGGTGTCCATGGACAGCAGGTTGCGATAGAGCATGGGGCTGGGCTTGGCATAGGTCTCGCTGATGGAGAACGCAGGGATCTCAACGGGAAAGCCACCCGCCTGCCAAACGCCGCGTTTGACGGCCTCCGCGCGTTCGCGCAGATGAGCGTGGCAGGGATTGATTTCACTCCAGGTGTTGATGATGGCAATGACCGGGCGGCCTGTGAAATCCTCCTGGCGAAAGCCCAGTTGCTTCATGCGGGAGCGGTGGCTGAAGCCACGCATGTTGTCGGGCCCGAACCAGCGGAAGCTGCGGAGTTCTTCTGGGCGTTTCTTTGTTCGGGGGAGCTTGGGATCCATGCGAATCCCCCATCATATCGGTGCCCGGTACGCGCGCCTCAATGGCTGCGTGTACCCGTTGCTGCGGCTCGGGTTTACGCCGGTATAGACGGCGTTATCGCCCGGGGAGTTGAGACGTTTGTTCGAACAGATGCTATGGCGCCTGCCAGGAACATGGAGCCCGTGAGGCACCAGAGCCCGGTTTCATAGCGGCCGGTGGCCGTGCGCAGATACCCGAAGATATACGGGCCGACGAAGCCGCCCAGGTTGCCGAATGAGTTGATTAGACCAATGGCTACCGCCGCTCCGGACATTCCCAGGTAGCTTGACGGGATACTCCAGAAGACAGGCAGATAGGCCTGAAACGTGAAGCCGACCAGACAGAAGAATGCGATCACAAGGCCCAGATTACTTCCGGCCAGGATGGCGGATGCGAGGCTAATGCCGGCAAGGAACATCGGGAGCGCCGTGTGCAGCCGCGGCCGTCCGGTACGATTCGCCAGGTAGCCGTTGACCAGAATACCCGCCGCACTGCAGACGTACGGCAGGATGCTCACGAACGTGCGCCAGGAGATAGAAAGGCCTTTCATGTTGTCCGTGATGGAAGGCAGGAAAAAAAGAATCGCCTGGTTGCCGGTGACGATGAGGAAGAATGCGAGCGCGAGCAGAGCTGTTTGGGGTTGCCTCAGTGCGTCCGGAATGCCGATTCGGCGCGCCACCGTGCGTGCCTGCGCCTCATTCCGCAGTGCTGTGAGCAGCCAGACCTTCTCATCGTCAGGGAGCCACGTGGCGTGCTCCGGCCGGTCCGTCAGATAACGGAGCGTTACGAAACCAAGCAGGATAGGCGGAATCCCTTCCAGAATGAAGACCCACCGCCAGCCCTCAAGGCCATACCAATGTACCGTCTCGAGAATCCAGCGGGAGATGGGCAGCCCGATGACGACAGCCAGCGGCTGCGCAATCATGAACCACGCTTTGGCGCGCGGCCGGTCCTCGGGACGAAACCAATGCGACAGATAGACAATTACGCCAGGAAAGAAGCCAGCCTCCGCTGCGCCCAATAGAAAACGCAGCCAGTAAAACTGCGCCCGTACGCCCAGTGGCACAGGCAACATGCCCGCGAAGCCGCAGAGGGTCGCCATCAGACCCCAGGTGATCATAATGCGGGCCAGCCAACGGCGCGCGCTCCAGCGTTCCACGATCAGTGAGCCCGGAATCTCCAGCAGAAAGTAGCCGATGAAGAAGACACCCGCGCCGAACCCGATAATCTCATCGGTGAAGCCCAATGATCCCTGCATTTGCAGTTTCGCGATTCCGACGTTAGCGCGATCCAGAAACGCCGTAATATAAATCAGCACCAGAAACGGCATCAGCCGCAGGGTAACCCGGCGGCGGGTGCGTTCGCCGACCTCCATCATTCCCGTACGGTCTTCAGGTACTGCCGGATTGCCGGGCCCATGATGGCTTCGAACACGGACATGATGTAACGGGCTCCTTTCGCCCGCCACTCCAGCGAAGCCTCGGTATTAGCTGCCAGCACGCCCAGCGCTTTGTCGGACTTCTCCACAATGGCGATGATGCGGTTAAAAGCATCCTGCACTTCGGGATGTTTGAAGTCGCCAGGATGCCCGAGCGAGAGGGAAAGATCTGTGGGCCCGATAAAGATGACGTCGATCTCCGGCACCTTCACAATTTCCGGAAGAGCATCGATACTGGCCGGCGTCTCTACCTGGACGATCAGCATCGACTCCGCATTTGACTTCGCGATGTGCGCGGGGTAACTGAAGGGCAGCAGTTGGGCATAGTTCGCGGCGCGTGCGCCTGCCAGCCCTCTGGCGCCCACCGGCGCATACTTCGCCGCACGCATGGCAGCTTCCGCTTCAGCAGCACTGTTCACCATTGGTACCTGGATGCCCTGAATCCCTGTATCGAGATGGCGCCCGATCATCCACGGCTGATTCGTGGGAACACGCGCTATAGACGTGACGCCCGTCAGTTCGCAAACCCGCGCGAGATTCTCGCATTCACGCTCGCCTATCGGGGCATGTTCGCCATCGAAGAGAAGGAAGTCGTAACCGAGGTAACACAGGATCTCGGCGAGACCCGTATCGGGATGGCGGACGTAGGTTCCAATGACTGTCCCGCCCGCTTTGAGTTTTGCTTTGGCGTTGTTCGGATGCACGTTGTCCGAACCATCATATGCTCCCGCTTAATCGGACAGAGGGACGGGAAACAGTGTGCCGCGCCCCAGCAGGCATTGCGGGTCCAGGCGGCGCTTAACTGCCATCATGGCGTCAATGTGTTCGGGCGTGTATTGCAGGGCGAGCATGCCGGCTTTGCGCTTGCCTAAACCATGCTCGGCGGAAACGGTGCCGCCTAGCTCCACTGCCTTCGCCGCGAACTCTTTGAGCATTGCCGACGCGGTTTCTGCCTGTTCAGGCGTGGCGGGCAGCATGTTTACGTGAACGTGCGCGTCGCCGATGTGGCCGTAGATCACGTAGTGGCCGGACAGAGTTTCCTCCAGACGGCGATGGTAATAGGCCAGCATTTCCCTGTTCCGATCCAGTGGCACGGCATAGTCAGTGCCCATTTTGAGAAAGCCGCGTTTCGCGACAAACTCGATCACGAGTTCGGGCAGAGAATGGCGGAACAGGCGGAAGCGCTCGCGATCTTTTGCGCTGGTCGCAAACCAGGAGGCATCAGTTAAGGCCCCGGCTTCGGTCAAACGCGAGTCCCAGCCGTCCAGGTCTTCACCTTCGATTAGCAGCGCCGCGGCAGCCTCGGGCGGAATTTCCGGATACCGGCCCAGCAGGAAGTCGAGAGCAGTGCGCCCCACGTATTCCAGCATGCGCAGATCGGCAACTGAGCGCCAGGCTTCCACAGCAGACAGGGCGTCGTCGTCCGTTGCGAAGAAGACCACACCGGCAAATAGTTCAGCAGGCAACGGCAGCAGCTGCAGTGTGGCTTCGAGCACCACCCCCAGCGTGCCTTCCGAACCGCAGAAGAGATCAATCCAGTCCATGCCAGGCTCGAGCCGGTAGCCCGCCGTAGTCTTCGTGACGTTCGGCAGCGGAACATGCGGGACAGGAAAGTCGACTTGCTCGCCGCGCCGGTATTCCACGATCCGGCCGTCCATAAGCACGACTCGCAAAGCCAGGATGTGCCGCCGCGTGCTGCCAAAACGAAAGCTGCGCGAGCCACTGGCGTTCGTGGCGATGGTGCCGCCTACAGACGCGGTAATCTCGGTCGGATCCGGTGCGTAGAATTGCTTCGCTGGTGCGGCCGCATCGCGTATTTCCAGGAGTGTAACCGCCGCACCGGCACGCACGAAACCCTGCCCGATTTCCAGCCGGCGGAACTTCTCCAGCGACACTACCCAGCCGCCCTGGGCAACCCGTCCACCGGTGAGACCTGTTCCCGCGCCACACACCGTAACGGGAACATTCTGCTCCTGCGCGTCTCGCAGAATCTGCGATACCTCAGCTTCATCTGAGGGCACAAATAACCTGTCCGCCCAGCCCTTAAAGCCGGAAGAATCTGTTAAATAAGCGGGATTCAATGGACCTGGTGGACCACTGGTTTCAGAGCGCTGGTGATTGTTTCGAAAATGAACGTAGGAGAACCCTCGCCGGGAATATGGATGTAATTCCCATTATGATAGTGGCTCAGCACCGGCTGGGTCTGCGCATCGTAGGTGCGGAGCCGTTCACGAATCACGTCCTCATGGTCGTCTCTGCGCACCATGAGCGCGGCGCCGCAGTCATCGCAGCGGCCGGGCGCTTTGGGGCGCCTCGAAAGGATGTTGAACATAAGCCCGCAGCCGGAACACTGGCGGCGGCTGATCATGCGGCCAATCAGGACTTCGGACGGAACATCCAGATGGATGACGAGGGGCGCGGGCATTCCACGTTTGGCCAGCAAGCCATCCAGAAAACGTGCCTGCTCCGGCGTACGGGGATACCCATCGAGCATAAAGCCCTGGGCACAATCCCGTTCAAAGATGCGGGCGGCCAGCATGGAATTGATGATGTCGTCAGCCACCAGGCCACCTGCGGCAATGATTGCCCTGGTTCGTTGACCCAAAGGTGTTCCCCTCGCGATT
>JAUZEU010000439.1 GCA_030838885.1 Bryobacterales bacterium
GATGTCTCTTCCTTTATCCGCCGGTTTGACGCCCGGCCCCGGAGTCCATGCACCACCGCTGAATCCCGTTTCTCCCGGTACCTTCTCAGCAGCTTCCGGAAACCCCGCTCCGTCATATCCAGCTGTCGGCTGCCTGCTTCTGACTTAGTTGTCCCTGTTCCACTTCGTGCAGGATCTTCAGACGATCCCGTTCCTGTTCGCTCAATGCAGCCGCTCCTGTTTGTCCGCCAACCTTACATTGGCTCATTTGCCTCAAACAGGAACTTTCTACTTTGCTCTATTAGGAACTTCTCACATTGCGCTGACACAGGAGGGCAAAACGATGGTACAGGCAATGAGCCTGTTTGATAAACTGATGCAGCATTTCCCGAGTCTTGAGTTCGCGGCTCTGGTGAAGAAACACAATGCCGAACGTGCGGCGAAAGGCTTCAGTTGCCGGACGCAGCTGGTGGCGATGCTGTTCTGCCAGTTGGCTCACGCGGACTCTTTGCGCGAGATCTGCAACGGACTCGCCTGTTGTCTGGGAAAACTGGTGCATCTCGGAATCGGCGTGGCGCCGAGTGAAATCCACCGCCTGAAAGGCGGTGGATTTCACTTACGTTTCTCGACGCCTCTGGTGGAGCGGCGAACGAAACTATCAAATTAACCAATGCAGGTGTCCATCCAGGAGGGGTCTGTACATAAACAGGGCCGAGAAGGCGATCTGCTTTTTTGCCATCTCGCGCTGCGGGATGCGACCGGGCATACAAAATAGCTAACGTTCGCCTACAATTAGATCTTTGCCCGGCAGGTTCTCCAAGGAGACTTTTTATGAAACGAATCCTGATGTCGTCAGTCGTTGTGACAGTGCTGGCCGCCTCTCCTTCGCTTGCGCAGCGCAAGGCGACCATCCAAAACGTGCCTGAAATTCAGTTCTCGTCAGTGCCGAATTTTCTGAAGCTGCCGCCGGGCGAGTACCTCGGCGAAGCGGTGGCGGTGGCCACCAACTCCAAAGGCCATGTCTTCGTCTTTCACCGCAGCGCCAACAACCGGCTGTTTGAGTTCGACCAGACGGGTAAATTCGTGAAGGAAATCGGCAGCGGCTATCTCGGCTTTGAGTTCGCCCATTCGGTGCGCGTCGATAAGGACGATAACATCTGGACTGTTGACGAGGGCTCGAACATGATCACTAAATTCAGCCCCGAAGGCAAAGTGCTGATGGTGCTCGGCAGAAGACCTTTGGCAGTGCTGGGTGTATTGCCTGCCCCGCCTCCCGGACCGAATCGCCCAGCGCAAAAGTACGAATTCTGCCGGCCGACGGATGTTGGCTGGGACCCGCAGGGCAACATCTTCGTTTCAGATGGCTACTGCAATAACCGCGTGGTGAAGTATGACAAGGATGGCCGCTTCCTTGCACAGACAGGCAGCGAAAAGGCAGGCAGCGCCCTGGGAGAATTTAACCTGCCGCACGGCCTGCAGGTGGACGGACAAGGCAATGTGTGGGTCGCCGACCGCACCAATAACCGCTACCAGGTGCTGGACAACAGCCTGAAGCCCATACGGGAGATTACGAACCTCGGCGTCGGCTGGACTGTATGTGTGTCGGGCGGCTCGCACCAGTATGCGTTCTTTTCCAATTCAAATCCCAACGGGAATATGCCTGGGACCTGGGACATCACCGGTGAAATTTATAAGACGGAACTTGACGGAACGGTGCTCGGCAAATTCGGCCACCCGGGTAAAATGGCCCCCGGATTCCAGGTGGTTCACATGATGGATTGCCGCAATCCGAACGAACTCATCATAGGCGAAATCGAATCCTGGCGCGTGCAGAAACTGATTCTCAAGCCAACTTCGGCTGGTGCCGGGAGCACGCGGTAAAAGAGGCAGGCGTTACCCGCTATAAGGAGAATACCCATGAAGACTATCTTTAATGCCCTGACTGCGATGTTCATCGCCGGAGTGCTTGCCGCGGCTCCGGCGACCGCCCAGAGCCCGACGCCCGAAATCAAATTCGATTCCGTCGCCAACGCGCTTCAGTTGCCCGCCGGTCTTTATCTGGGCGAAGTGGCCGGCGTTGCGACGAATTCGAAGGGCGATATCTTCGTCTACACACGCACCGGGCATCCTACGGTGACGATCGGTACCATGCGGCCGTTTGCACACGGCGGATCACGCCTGTTTCAGTTCGATCGCACCGGAAAGTTCATGAAGGAAGTGGGCAAGGATACCTACGCCTTCATGGCTGCCGCTCAGGCGCGTGTCGATCCGGAAGACAATCTGTGGGTCGTCGACGAGATGAGCAACACGGTCATGAAATTCGATCCGCAGGGACGCGTGGCTATGCTGCTCGGGCGAAAGGCGGAATCGGAGTTTGTGCCCGCGCGCGCTGTTACGAACGACGGCGCAGGCCAACCCACTGACCTGTTCAACCGCCCCACCGATGTGGCGTGGGATGCAGCGGGCAATATCTTCGTGGCAGATGGCGCGGGTAACGCACGCATCGCCAAGTGCGATAAGGATGGCAAATTCCTGAAGTCCTGGGGCAAGAGAGGTACTGCGCCGGGCGAGTTCGCCAACGTCCTGAGCATCGCGGTGGACGCGCAGGGCAATGTCTACGCCGGCGATGGCGGCAACAAACGTATCCAGGTATTCGACAACAACGGTACGTTTAAGACAGCTTTTTCGAGCGTTGGCAATCCTCAGGCGATATGCATGACTAAAGGAACGAGTCCGGTCCTCTACGTTTCAAATTCCAATCCGTGGAACGATATCGACGTCGCCGGTGAAATTTACAAAATGCGCCTGGACGGAACCATCATCAGCAAGTTTGGCCGGGCTGGAAAGCTGCTGAAGGAGTTTGGCACGGTCAATTCCATTGACTGCCGCATCGAGAATACTCTCTATGTTGGTGAGCTTGGCAACCTTCGGATGCAGAAACTGGTACTGCACTAAGTGAGCAGTCCCTGCAGGCTGGCTTGCCGCAATGCCGGATGAAAGCGGCCACTCCTGAGGACGCCTTCGCGTGAATGCAGCCGCACCTTCGCCTGAAACGAATCCGCCGCGGCAGTATCCTGGCCGGGGCGGGTTATCGGGCATACAGCGCGAAGAAAGTTACACCGTAGCAACGAAGGGGGGCTCCATCGCAAAACAAAGAACTATTACGAAGCGAGAGTCAGGAACGCGTACAGATTGACTTTGGCGCAATCTGCTGAACCTGGAAAGGGATGCCACCTTAACCGCGGCTCATCCTGATACCGGTGAGTTTACGGCTTTCGCTTTTAATCTCGAATGTTTGTCTTTCCTGCCGCTTTACACCCGCTTCGTCGGTCGTGTCTGTAACGCCGATCCATCGCCAGCGATGTCCGGAGGCTGGCGCTGAGCGGCAAGACTGCCGTAAATCAAAGGGCTGACGGCAATCGCTCTGTCGAAAAGTTTCACCATCATGAAACTTTAGACGTCGTAATTTTCAGCCGTGCGTTCATCTCCCTGACCGATTCTGCGGTGTTAAGCAGCCACATCGTCCAACATGACATGAAGGCTTTGGTCAGCGGCTCCTCAGAACGTGACGCGCAAATTCGCCTGGTACGCCTTGGCGGGTAGTGTGTCCGTAGACTTCCCGAAAGTGTTGCTGTTCAGGTCCATCACTGGTTCCAGGAGGTTTTTGCGATTGGGAACGTTGCACGCGTCAAGCCGCAGACCGAGTCCAATCCTTTCGGTAATGGCAAACTTCTTGGAAAGGGATGCGTCCGTCTGGATGTACCCCGGTCCACGAAACGTGTTGCGACCCAGGTTGCCGTTGGCTCCCAGGGTCGGCGTCGGGAAATCGGACGCCCTGAAAATGCCGGTCAGGTAGTCTGAAATCTGATATCGGTCAAGCCTCACCGTCGCGGCAGGGTTATTCGGCCGGTCCCCTCCAGTGCCGTCAGCGTTGAAGTCGCCTTTTGGGTAAGGCGCGGTGTTCGTCACAGATAAGGGCAGACCCGACTGCATGATCATGGTCCCTGAAAGCTGCCAACCGCCGAGCAGCATGCCTGCGGGTCCTCTTTGTCCCTTGAAGAACGGTATTTCCCAAACGCCAAGAAAGCTGGCCCTTCGGGGAACGTCGAACGCAGCCGGGGCGCGCTCGGCAGCCCGATCGTTGACATTCTGATAAAGGGCCGTTTGGTCCGAATCCGCGTCGGTAAGCACCTTCCCCATGGTGTAGACGGCCTCGAAAGTGAAGCCTCCGGCAAAAGGACGTCTCAAGTGAGCGGTGCCTGCGTTGTAAATGGAATTGGAGTCTCGCCGGAGAATGAATCAGCTTGCGCCGACGAAGCTCCGCGGAAGGTCCCCGCCAGTCCCCGGCCAGTGACGCCCGGCTGGAAAGCAAGCAGGCTGAACAGGTTTCTGCCGTTCATCGGGAGTTCTTTCAGCTTGACTGGCTCAATCCTGGCCGAGATCCGCCCCGCCTCCGTTTCCACCGCCGCAATCTGATCTGTCACGGTGACTTGATCGACAAGGTCGCCGATTTTCAGCACAAAGTCGGCCCGCACGGTTTCGCTGATGCCCAAAGTACCGCCTGCGGAACAGCGCTGGCCGATGGATCGGTAATAATGCCTTGTATCCCGCTGTCGAATTGGGCCATGGCGCACGATACGCTACAGCAAAACAGCACAACCTTAAGAAGCTTTGGACTCATTGGTGACCTCGTCGTGGAAGCAATTTGGAATGGCCCCGACGCCCTTCAAAGGCTGGCCGCTCGTGGCACTAACCTATGGCTGAAAACCGGGGCTGCAAGTTGCGGAACGTCAGTGACGGTTTGCGAACAGGTCCCGCACCCTTTAAGGCGAACCGATCCAATCGGTTATCCAGAGATATTGAATTAGTCGAGGGAGGGTGGATGGCTGATGATAACGTGAGTTTCGTAGTTCCAGTTGAGCGCCAGCAGTCGATCCACCCCGCACCGGACGATCACCTGATAGGAGGCGGGCATAGCCTGGCGCCCTCCCCTCCTGACACGCTCGCGGAAGTCCTTGAGGTCGGGACCGGAAGCGAAGAACTCCATAGCGGCCTGCGACCCGGCGGACCCTACGCCGGAGAAGATGACCGTCTGCTCATTTTTGGCGTTCCCCGTCTGACTCAGAATCACTGTGAGCAGTCCATAAGTCAATGTCGTCTGGCCGAATTCATCCCTCTTTGGACGGAAAACGTGTCTTGCGCCATCCTCGGGCCGCCCATCGGCTATCACCTCTTCACGGCTAACCGAATCTAAGTAGATGGAGAACGGAGTGCCGCGAAGTACGCGGGCGGCGTACGGGCTGTAGTTCGGTGAGCCGATCAATAACACATTGCGGCCGCGCAATACGAGGGGCCGAAGGCTGGATTCCGGCAGCACCTGGACCGAAGCTCCCGAACTGGTGAGCAGGCGCACGGCTCGCGCCGCTGCGAGAGCATCCCCCGCCAATACCGTGTTGAGGGAATTACCCATATACAATTTGCCGCCGCCGTCTGACATGTGCAGCCCTGAATACCAGTCGATAACGCTTTGGGGTGCCGGAGTCACGTCTTTGTTCGACTCCGGGGGATCCGGTCTCCAGGACTTCAGAAGCAAGGCCGGGGGTGACCCGACACAAATCACCACTTCTGCTCCGGGGTGCAGCATCGGCCCCCAAATCTCACTCAATATCGGGTCAACTGAGCTGACCGCTTTCCTGGAACTCACCAAAACCAGCGCCGCAGTTTCTCCCACGAGAATGGCGAGCATGACACCGCAAAGAACAAAGGTGAACTTCCGATAGCTTTTCTCCGGCTTGGCGATTACCGGTTCTGGGAGTTTTATCGATTCCGGCCGCCTGACGAAGCACGGAACATATGAGCCTTTTTGCAATACAATCTGGATTTCGGCGCCCGGGTTTTCGGTTTCGTAGTACTCCTGGAGCTTTTGCCGCAGCGAGTGAGCGCGATTGCGCACCGACGAGCCATCCGAGGGCGAGTAGGCGGCCGAGTGACCCAGTGCTTCAGTCGCGATCGAATACTCTTTGACCTCGTGCGCCCGGCCGGCAATCTCCATCTCACAGACATAGCGAAGGAACCGCTTGAGTTGTTCGGCGCGGGAGAAAGTACTCCCCTGTAGAACCTGCTCCAGCGCATGGCGTTTCTGCTCGGGGCCGATGGTGTGCTCCAGAACGCTCACGACTCGCAGTCCGACCAGATACTATCACAGAGAGCGAATGGCGTCCGGAAAGACCTCTGTGTGTACTTTTCATGCGGATCCCTGACCCGGGTCTTGCGCAATTGAAAAGGTCGACGAAATTGACGTTCTTTTGATGTCAAACCAGCTCTCGTTTCGATAAGTCCTTTATTTTTAGTCCGCACCAAACTGTCACGTGTCGCCGAGGCGACAGGTTCTTCACTAGACATCGGTTCAGGGAAGATGGATCATGTCGGGAGACAGAGTTTCTCCCGATCCTAACCTGACGTTGAATTGTATGTCATACCCTCCTTTTCGATTCGTGCCAGTGGCGCTTTATCTTTTGTCAGCTTCAGTTCTGGTCCCGGGATTATCGGCCCAGGAGAGTGAGGCTGAGCAGTTCTTCGAATCGAAAGTGCGTCCGATTCTGGCGAACAACTGTTACGCCTGCCATACGGGCGCGCAAAGCGGAGGACTCCGGCTCGATTCCCGAGAGGCCATCCTCAAAGGCGGCAAGTCCGGACCAGCCATAGTGCCCGGCAACCCAAACGATAGTCTGCTTATCCAGGCAACCAGCTATACGCATCCCCGCCTCAAGATGCCGCCGGGTGACAAGTTGGAACAGACCGAAGTCGCCGACCTTTCAAAATGGGTGAGCACAGGGGCCGCCTGGCCGCAATCTGCGACGCCTGCCGCCGCTGGCTCCGGCTACCAGATCACTCCTCAACAGCGCGCGTTCTGGTCCTTTCAGCCCGTCAGGAATCCAACTCCGCCGCAGGCTCGCCTCCAGGCATGGAACCGTAACCCGATTGACTCCTTCATTCTGGCCAGGCTTGACGAAAAGAAACTCGCCCCGTCCGCGCGGGCCTCGAAGCTGACCCTCATTCGGCGCGCTACCTTCGACCTGATCGGGCTGCCTCCTACACCTCAGGAGGTCGACGAATTTCTCGCCGACCAGTCGCCTGAAGCGTTTGCCAAGGTGATCGACAGGCTGCTGGCGTCCATTAATTATGGTGAGCGTTGGGGTCGGCACTGGCTCGATGTGGTCCGCTACTCAGATACGGCCGGCGATGCATCCGATTATCCGATTCCCCAGGCGTATCTTTATCGCGACTATGTGATTGATTCCTTCAATCGCGACAAACCATACGACCAGTTTTTGCGCGAGCAGATCGCCGGCGATCTCTTGCCCGCCTCCAGCGAACCTGAGAAGTGGGAACATACTGTCGCCACCGGGTACCTGGCAATCGCGCGAAGGTTTAACGTCAACCCGCTGCAGAACATGCACCTTACCATTGACGATACTGTCGATAATTTTGGCAAGACCGTCCTGGGCCTCAGCATTGCCTGCGCCCGGTGCCATGATCACAAGTTTGATCCGATTCCCAACGTCGATTACTACGCGATCTATGGAATTTTCCAAAGCACGAAATTTCCATTTCCTGGCTCTGAGAAGAACCACCGCCCAGGAGACTTGATTCCCCGCAACCCGGCAGAATTCGATACCGTTATGAAGCCGTACCTGGAAGAGTTGTATAAGATCACCACCCGGTTGGGAAAGGTAGAGGGGGAAAAGCGCGCGTTTGTCGAAGGTGCGGACAATTCGGTGCGGTCCGGTCCGGGCCGCACTATGAAGGACATCCTGGCTGAAATCAACGATCTTGAAGCGCAGCGCGAGCCTGTCCTGGCGCGGATGCCGAAGATCGATATGGCCTATGCGGTGACTGAGGGCAGTCCGGGAAACGCGCGTATTCAGAAACGAGGTGAGCCGAAAGATCTGGGCGACGAAGCGCCGCGTGGGTTCCTGAAGATTCTCTACACCAGGGAGACGCCGAAATTGCAGGGCAGCGGACGTCTGGAGATGGCCAAGTGGGTCACCGATCCGTCGAATCCGCTTCCTGCCCGTGTGATGGTCAACCGAATCTGGCAGAATCATTTCGGTAAAGGTCTGGTCGCCACGCCAAGCGATTTCGGCAAGCGTGGAACTCCACCGACGCATCCGGAACTGCTCGACTATCT
>JAUZEU010000650.1 GCA_030838885.1 Bryobacterales bacterium
TTGATCTTCCCCGCACCCTGGGTGAATTGCGATCGAGTATGTGGCCGGCGAGCCTCATGCAGAACCGCTCGGTTAAGGATGAGCTTCGTTCAAATCTGGTCGCGAAACTGAAGCGGCGCGAGACGCTGTTTCCGGGCATTGTGGGGTACGAAGATACTGTCATTCCGCAGGTTGTGAACGCGGTGCTGTCACGGCACAACTTCATCCTGCTCGGGCTGCGCGGTCAGGCGAAGACACGCCTCATCCGCATGCTGACCCTGCTGCTCGATCCATGGATGCCCTACGTGGCCGGCTGCGAGATTCACGACAATCCTTATAAGCCGCTGTGCGGCCGCTGCAGGACTCTCATCGCGGAACAGGGTGACCAAACGCAGATTGCATGGCTGGGTGCGGACGACCGTTACGTGGAGAAACTCGCCACGCCCGACGTGACCATTGCAGATATGATCGGGGACATTGACCCGATCAAAGCCGCGCGGCGCGGGCAGGACATCTCCGACGAACTCACCGTTCACTATGGCCTTGTGCCGCGAGCCAATCGTGGCATTTTCGCGATCAATGAACTGCCGGATCTTGCAGGCAAGATTCAGGTTGGATTGTTCAACATCATGCAGGAAGGCGATGTGCAGATCAAGGGGTACCCGGTCCGGCTCCCGCTCGATCTGCTGCTGGTTTTCACCGCCAATCCGGAAGACTACACGGCTCGGGGCAAGATCATTACGCCGCTGAAAGATCGGATCGGCAGCGAGATCCGAACCCATTATCCGGCAACGCTGGAACACGGTATGGAGATCACTCGTGCGGAAGCCTGGCTCGACCGGGAATCCGGTGTTGCGGTCACGGTTCCCAACTACATCGGCGAAGTGATCGAGCAGCTTACGTTCACTGCGCGCGAAGATAAGCGCGTGGATAAGCGGTCCGGAGTGTCGCAGCGCCTGCCCATCTCAGTCACCGAGAACGTGGTGTCGAACGCGGAACGGCGCGTGCTGCACAACGGCGAGGACAGGGCTGTGCCCCGCGTCATCGACATCTACTCGGCCATGCCCGCGATCACCGGCAAGATCGAACTGGAATACGAAGGCGAACTGAAGGGGGGCGACGTGGTTGGCCGCGACCTCATACGGACTGCGGTCGCGAAAGTTTTCAACCGCTATTTCGAAGGCGTCAACATGCAGCCCGTGTTGCAGTGGTTCGACCTCGGCGGCACTCTTAAACTGGGCGCCGATGTCGATTCTGCGGACATGGTCAGACAACTGAACGCCATTCAGGGTTTGATGGAAAAGACCAGGGCACTGGGCCTCTCGGCAAATGAGCCGGATGCCGTTCGTGCTTCCGCGGGCGAGTTCATTCTGGAGGGGCTGCACGCCCTTCGCCGCCTGAGCCGCACCGAGGAACTTGGGTTCGGCGCGGAGGAGCGGAAGCGCCCGGTGCCGGAACCCGAAGAGAGTCCGCGGGCACGGCAACGGCGTCAGTTCAACTAGGCGCGTTGCAGGGAGAATAGCCATGAAGTGGGTGAATTTCTCGAAATATAACGGGGACGACTTCGGCATCGACGCGCAGGACCTGATGGAAGCCCTCGCCGACTTCTTTCTGCAAAGCGGCTATTCGCGGCAGTTCCGGCAGTTTCAGCCCTGGGACCAGAACAATCTGGAAGACCTGAAGCAGGCGATTCAGGACGCACTCGAAAGCGGGAATCTGTTCCCGAACGAGCGCGTGCGCGAAACTCTGGAACAGCTGGCAGCCATGACACCCGAGCAACTGGACCAGTTACTCGAAAATCTGGTTCAGAAGCTGGCCGAAGAGGGTCACATTTCCATAGATCGCGATGGCGAGGGGGAACTCGACGGCCCGATGGGCGGGCGAGGGGAATCCTCAGGCGCACGGTTCGAAGTGACCGACAAATCGCTCGACTTTCTGGGGTATAAAACCCTGAAAGATCTTCTGGGCTCTCTTGGCAAGGCCAGCTTCGGCCGCCACGATACCCGGGATCTCGCGACGGGCATCGAATCCTCCGGGACGTCCAAACAGTACGAGTTTGGCGATACGCTGAACCTGGACGTCAGCGAGACCCTCTTCTCAGCCCTGCGCCGCGAAGGCATCAAGGTTCCCATCAACCTGGAGTATTCCGACCTCCACGTTCACCAGGCGGAATATCAGAGTTCCTGTGCCACCGTTCTGATGCTGGATTGCAGTCACAGCATGATCCTCTACGGAGAAGACCGCTTTACCCCGGCGAAGCGTGTGGCCATGGCGCTGGCGCATCTGATTCGGACACAGTATCCGGGTGACAGTCTGCGCTGTGTCCTGTTCCACGATTCGGCGGAAGAGGTCCGCATCAGTGAACTGGCTCGCGTGCAGGTGGGGCCGTTCTACACCAATACACGCGACGGCCTGATCCTGGCACAGCGCCTTCTGCAGCAGGAGCGGAAGGACATGAAGCAGATTGTCATGATTACGGATGGCAAGCCTTCTGCGCTTACTTTGGACGATGGCAACACCTACCGCAACGGGTTTGGGCTGGATCCGCTGGTGATCAGCCGGACGCTGGAGGAGGTGAACCGCTGCAGCAAGCAGGGCATCCTCATCAATACTTTCATGCTGGCGAGCGATTACGACCTGATTAATTTCGTTCAGAAGGTGACCGAGATCTGTCGGGGCAAAGCATACTTCACGACGCCGCACTCGCTCGGCCAGTATCTGCTGATGGATTACATGAACCGCAAAACGCGCACAGTTCATTGAGCTTTCACACCGCCGTGCGAAACTCGGGGTTTCCCTATGATTTCGCGACGTCTTTTCGCTTCCGGAGCAATCGCCTGGTCGGCCTTGCCCACTCTCGCCGGCGCTGACAAACGCCGGATCCTGGTTCACGGTCACCGCGGCGCCCGTGCGCGTCGGCCGGAGAATACGCTTCCTGCGTTCCGCTACGCCCTTGCCCAGGGAGTGGACGTTCTCGAACTGGATGTAGCGGTTACGAAGGACGATATCGCGGTCGTGTCGCACGATCCACTGGTGAATGCCACCATCTGCTCGGGCTCCCCCCTTGATATCCCCATCAGGACCCTGACTCTGGCGCAACTTCGTGAATACGACTGCGGGGGCAAGAGAAACCCCCGCTTTGCGGATCAGGAGCCCGTGCCCGGTACCCGGATTCCCACGCTGGACGAAGTGTTTGCCCTGGGGAACGGAAACGGGGTCGGGTTTAACGTGGAGACGAAAATATTTGCGGACAGGCCGGAATTGACGCCGGGCCCGGAGGAGTTCACGGAGCTCATCCTCGATTCCGCCCGTCGCAACGGGATGGGGACTCGCTTCATACTCCAGAGCTTCGATCCCCGCACGCTCAGGGTGATGAAGCGGATCGCCCCTTCCGTTCCCCGGGCGGCCCTTTTCGAAAAGCAGCGGGACTGGACGGAGGTCGCGCGGGAGTTCGAAGCGACTATCCTGAGCCCCGAGTACCACCTGATAACTGCGGAGCTTGTTGCCAAAACACACGCAGCCGGACTTCAGGTTGTCCCCTGGACGTCTAATCAGCCTTCCGAGTGGGCAGCGCTGGTAGC
>JAUZEU010000489.1 GCA_030838885.1 Bryobacterales bacterium
TTAGGGCTCCGGAATATCCGGGAGCGGCTGGAGTCGCGCTATGGCGCTGCCGCGCGGATGGACATTCAGGTGGAAAGTGCTACCTACCAGGTCACGCTGACCGTTCCCGTGAGAGGGGCGAAATGAGAGTCGGGCAAAGATGAAACTGCGGGCTGTGATGGCTGACGACGAAGATCTGGCGCGCCGGGTAATGCGCGAATACCTGTCGAAGGTACCGGACATTGAGATTGTGGCGGAGTGCTCCAACGGCTTCGAGGCCGTGAAGGCGATTAACGAGGCGAAGCCGGACGTGGTGTTCCTGGATGTGCAAATGCCAAAGCTCGACGGTTTCGAGGTGCTGGAACTGATCGATAACCCGGCTGCGGTTGTGTTCGTGACGGCGTTCGACCAGTATGCAATGCGGGCGTTCGATGCAGCGGCTGTGGATTACCTGCTGAAGCCTTTCGGGGAAGAGCGACTGAGGGCATCACTCGAGCGGGTTCGGACCAGACTACGCGACACGCGCCCCGTGGAACTTCACCGTGATCTGAAGCAGGCGTCACGGGCGCCTGGGGAGTACCTGGAGCGCATTGTGGTGAAGGACGGTCCGCGCGTGCATGTGATTCCCGCCGGCAACCTGGATTATGCCGAAGCTCAGGACGACTACCTGGCCTTACGGAGCGATGGCAAGAGCTGGCTGAAACAGCAGACCATTTCGAGCCTCGAATCGGCGCTTGATCCTCGGCGTTTTATCCGGCTGCACCGGTCATATCTGGTGAATGTCGAACGCATCGCGCGCATTGACGCGAATACGAAAGATACATGGCTCGCAGTGCTGAACGATGGTTCGAAGATCCCGGTGAGCCGTGCCGGGTACGGCAAATTCCGTGAGATTATCGGTGACGATTCATGAACTTCGAAAGAGCTTCGTACTGATCGGAGGCGATCATATCCACATCGGCGTCGAGGGCTGCTTTCCAGCGGGCTTCCACGGCGGCATGAGAGCCGAAGTTATAGGATTCGAACCAGCCCTGGCTCTCATCAGGGGTGTAGCCATCCAAAGTATAGAAGCGAATCCAATAACCGAGCTTGTGCGCGTTGTCCACCAGGTCTTTCAGGCGGGCGTTCTTCTCTGGCGTCCAGGCTCCGGCTTTCGGCTGGCCTTCCGGTTCTACCTGATGCCAGGAGTAGTTGAGCCAGCGGCGGAAGTCGGTGGCAGGGGCGGTCAGGTCTTTGGTGTGCGCGGACCCGAAGAGGCGCAGTTTGCCGCCTGCCGGCACTTCGTCGTAGAAGACAGCCTGTTGTTCGTCGGCTTCTTCTGTCAGCACGAGGATCGGCTTCATTTCGATGGCCGAGAGTTTTGCCGGATCTGCTGATTTGGTTGCCGTGGCAAGCCAGGGCTCATAATCCTTCAATACGTCCCATACTGCGTGAAGAGTCGGCGATTGCAGGTCTTTGAAATCAAAGTGCAGGACGATCAGCGGCCACTGGTCGCGCCGGTTTTCTTTCAGGGCTTTCTCGATAACGGGGCGGACCCGCTCGAAGAAATGCTCCTTGAGGGTGGGTTCGACGCCAGTGGTTTTCTCGGTATGGGTGACCACGGCGCGGCCTTCGTAGTACCCAATATCCTGCTCGATGGCGACCGGGAAACCAGTTCTGAGTGCGCGGTCAATACGGTCTTTGTGCAGGCCTTCGTAAGGGTAGCAATTGTGAGCGTCGAGCAGGGGCTTGCCGACCTGCGCAGCCAGAGCTGCGCAGGTCAGTAGAAACACGGATAGCAGCCTCACGAGATGCCTAGGACTGCTTCGCCGCTACGGTGGCGCGGGTTGCGCCCGTTGAAATGCCACCGTCCACGAGCATGGTTTGGCCCGTGTAGTACTCGCTCGCCTCCGACGCCATGAAGACTACGGCAGCGTCCAGATCCTTGGGGGCGCCAGGCCGCCTCATTGGGATGCGGTCGATGATGTATTCGAGCCACTCCTTGTTTTCATAGAGCACGGCGTTCTGCGAGGTCTTGAACCAGCCCGGCGCAAGGCAATTGACGGTGATGCCGTGCTTGCCCCAATCGTCGGCGAGGCTCATGGTCATCTGCTTCACGCCGCCGCGGCTGGCCGAGTAGGGAGTCAACCCTGCATAGCCGAAAACGCTGGTGACCGAGCCGATATTGATGATGCGCCCGTACTTATTGGGGATCATGGTATCCCGCGCCACCGCCTGGGCCACAAAGAACTCGCCGCGAAGATTGGTTTCGAGGACCAGATTCCACTCGTCCCAGGTGAGATCGACCGCAGGCTTGCGGACGTTCAGACCTGCGTTATTCACGAGGATATCGATCTTGCCGTAGTGCGAAACCGCGGACGCCACAGCTTTCTGAATGCTCTCGTAATTGCGTACATCGAGTTCCACCGGGAACGCTTTGCGTCCCAGTGCTTCGACTTCCGCTTTAAACGGTTCCAGATCGGCCAGCTTGCGACTGGTAATGACAAGATCCGCTCCGGCACGCGCCAACGCGCGTCCCATGTACTGGCCCAGTCCACGGCTTGTTCCGGTGACGAGCGCAACTCTCCCAGTCAGATCAAAAAGGTTCTCACTCACGGTACGAGAACCACCTTCATCAGATTGGGCTCGTGATTGTAGAGGCGGTTGAACCACGAAGGGCCATCCGATAACGGCGCCACTGCCGAGATGAGCGGAGCCACTTTGATGACGCCGCGCGCCATCATATCGATGCACTGCGGATACTCGCCGTTCGATGCGCAGGAGCCCTGCAGGCGAATTTGGCGGGTCACAACATATTGCAAGGGGATTTCGATATTGGGCTGCAGATTACCGATTAACGTAACTGTCCCGCCTTTGCGAACGCTTTGAATTGCGCTGACCACCGGCACAGTGTAACCGACGCACTCAAAGGCCACGTCCGCACCACGCCCGTCGGTCAGTGCCCGTACTGCATCCGGCACATTGGCGTTCTTCGGATTGATCGCATCGGTCGCGCCCATGGCGAGCGCCGCCTGGAGTTTGTTGTCTTCCATATCCACCACGATGATCCGGGTGCAGCCGGCAGCCTTCGCCGCCTGCAGCGTCACCAGGCCAATCATGCCGACGCCAATCACGACGGCCGTATCGCCCAGCTTGATGGGCGTGATGGAAACGGCATGGACGCCGATGGAAACCGCTTCAATCAGGGCAGCCTGTTCAAACGGAAAGCTGTCTGGCAACCGGTAGATGATGCGGCGGGGAACGGAGACGAATTCCGCGAAGGCACCGTGACGTTTGAACTCTTTCGGGGCCACGCCGACCACCTGGCGGTTATCGCACAGGTTGACGTCGCCGGCCACGCAGAAAGCACATTTCCCGCAGTAAACGGTGGAGTCGAAGGTGACGCGGTCGCCCGGTTTGAGGTCGGTCACATTGGCCCCCAGTTTGGCGACTTCGCCAGAGGCTTCGTGCCCCATGATCAGCGGCGGATTACGCCTGCCGGAGGAGCCATCGAAGCCGTGGACGTCGCTGCCGCAAATGCCGCAGGCGCGGACACGCACGAGCACGTCGTCAGGGCCAATTTCCGGCTCTGGGAAATCGACCATCTCGAGCTTCATGTATTCGGTAAGAAGAAGCGCGTTCATAATATTCCGCCCTATTCTATCGGATCGGATGTTGGCGTTTACATTCCGGCCCGCTTAGCTGACCTGATGGGTAGCGGCCACGTCGTAATGTTCGGCTTTGACATCGTGCCGGGACAAATACTTACGACGGTCCTCGGGGATTACGGATGCTTCGTAGTCTTGCCCCGTGAAGGCGCGTATTGCGTCCAAAGAGTCCCACAGCATTATTGTTACGAATTCGACTTCATTCCCGGCTTGTTTACGAAGCAGGTAGCTGCTCTTGTACCCTGGTATGCTCCCGATACCGGGCATAAGTTCCGGCTTCAGCATGGCTTCATAGGCATCGGCGTTTTCAGGTTTTGTGTAACCACTCCAGATTCGTGCGATCATTTGACTCCTTTGAAACTTTCAGGATCACATTAGCAGCGCCCGCCGGGCCGATCGCATGACATACTTCTTACGGAGGCCTCTGTGTTCCTTGCGCGCTGCCTTTTGATCGCTCTTCCGTTCGCCACGAGTATTCTGGCGTGGCAGGAGCCCCGAGCGCGAGCAGTGATCTCCAGTCAGCCCCTGCCTTCGCCGGAACAGATTTCGCTTCTGGAACAGGAGATTGCGCGTACTCCGGATAATATTCAGGCGCGCGTCCGGGCTCTGGAGGCCTATGCCGCAGCGGCCCCACTCGCCAGGGACGATTACCGGGCCGCTCGCTTGCGGCACATTCAGTTCCTGATTCAGGCCAACCCTGCGAGGGATCTTGTTTCGACCTCCATTGCATGGGTCGGAAGCAATGGCACCCCATATGCAAACGCCGATGATCATGCGAGTGTCCGTTCGCTTTGGCTGGCCCAGGTAAGCGATCACTTTGACGACACTTCGGTAATCCTGAATGCCCTGCGGTTTTTGGCGGTTGAAGACAAGCAACAGGCGGAGGATCTGTTTATCCGGGCGATGGCAGAGAGGCCCTCGGAAGTGGAAATTGCCTCGCATCTCGGATTCTTTTACGCAGCCGGGCTGGCCGGGGCGGACACGCTGGATGGCCGGGTACGGGCCAGCTTATCCGACAAAGAAAGGGCAAGCTGGAGCGATCATTGCCGCGCTCAGCTGGAGGAAACTCTGAATACGAGTGTGCTGATGGGCGCCTCCACAGCCCTTCCCAACATTGCCATGCGGCGGACCGGAGGCGGACCGAATTTCGAGGGTCTGGTGAAATACTCCGAACAACTACGCAGCCGGGCGGCGACGCTGGACGCGTCTCTCCGCAAGGGCATGCCACAGGAGTTCCAAATGTTCGCGGACGAGGCGAAACGCGCATCGGAGCAGCCTGGGCCGCAGACTTTAGGCGTCCCGTTTACGCCGAATCAGATCCGGGTCGCCCCGAATGCGCAGTCACCCAAGGTGCTGCTGGCGCCTCCGCCCAACTACCCCGCTGCGGCCATGCAAGGCAACATTCAGGGCACCGTGCGGCTGCAGGTTGTGATTGGGCAGGACGGTGCAGTAACAGATGTTCGACCGATTAGCGGGCATCCGATGCTTGTGCAGCCGGCGGTGGATGCCGTAAAGACCTGGACGTACCGGCCGACCCTGCTGAATGGCAGCCCGGTTTCCGTGGTGACCACGGTTGACGTGCCGTTCACCCTGCCTCCGCTGTAGGTTTTCCGCCGCGTTCCGTGCTATGAACGATAGGATGAATCGCACTATTCGCGTGCTTCTGGGCTACTTTTTGCTTTGCTGCGCCGCGACAACCGTGTCCGCCGCACTCTTCGGGCGGACTGGCGGGTCCGGGAACGGAAATTCAAAAATTGCGCTGCGGAAACGGCTGCACGTAAATACTCTGATTACGGAACCGGGGACGATGGAAGTGGATTGGAGCAACCTCTACTCGTTATCCACTTCAAACTTCACCATGCCTTCCGGAATTCGCTACACGCCTGGGGGCAGCAGTATCATTTGGGGCCGCACGGTATACGGTGTCGCGTTCGACTCTATCTCGTCCGCGAACATCGGCGCCAGCCGGTTGACGCAGTTCGGCCAGGCCGTGACGCTGAGTGCCACCTCAGTCATTCACGATGGAGAGAAGTTTGACTTTGCGATCGCACCGCAGGCTATTGTTTTCCTGCGCGACGAATCCGGATTGCGACTTGGCGCGGTGGCGATTGCGCGCTATGACACGGGACGCAACAGCATTGGAGGAACGGTTAGCTGGTCGGCCGCGACCCACAACTCGCCTTCGAACCCGGCAGGAATTTTCGATGTTGGCTTCGGGTTCGGACACCAGCTTTCGGGTTCGCAGCTGCTCGAGAGATTCACGCCTCATGTAAACGCGGAGTGGGAGAGATCGACTGGTCTGCCCAGGGCGCTGCTCGCTTCGGAGGGGGTTGAGTATCAGATAACCGGACGTTTGGCCTTTGATGTGTCCGGTCAACAGATCACCGGAGCCGGCAACCCATCGGATCATCAGATTGCTTTCGGAATCACCCTCAGTCTGGGACAGCTGCATTAACCCGCCCCGTCCCTGACCCCGGTTCTCGATCCCGGATTCTTACCTTAAGCCTCCGCCGTCCCGCATCGCATACGATAACGGGGATGGAATTGAACGAGCGAAGGGGAATCAGCCGCTGGTGGCGGTTAGCGGGCGGCCTGTCCATGAATCTCGCCCTCGGTACCCTGTACGGCTGGAGCGTTTTCGTAACGCCACTCGAAAGCCAGTTTGGATGGAAGAGAGCCGATACCTCCATGGTCTTCACCATTGCGGTGATCGTTTTCGCCCTCAGCTTCGTCCTGGCCGGGAGAATTCAGGACAGGTTCGGACCGCTTCCCTGCTCACTCGCCGGCGGCGTATTGGTGAGCCTGGGCTTCTACCTGTGCTCTTATACGACCAGCCTGACCTACCTCTATATCTGCTTCGGCGTGATTGGCGGATTGGGGAACGGGTTCGGGTATTCGACACCCATTCCCGTAATGGCCAAGTGGTTTCCCGATAAACGCGGGTTGGCAGTCGGATTGGCTGTAGGCGGGTACGGCGCAGGATCGGCGATCTTCGGACCTCTGGCGCAATTAAAGCTGATCCCGGCTTATGGCCTTCCTGCGACATTTCAGATACTCGGTGCCATCTTTTTTGTGATGACGATGATGGGTGCTGTTCTGCTCCGGAACCCGCCAGCAGGATATCGGCCCCATGGGTGGTCGCCCGCGAAGGCGAACAGCACAGCGGTGGATCACGAATTCGCGCCTGCCGAAATGCTGCGCACCCCCACGTTCTACCTCATGTGGGTGGCGTATGCCCTGGGCTGCTCCGCGGGCCTGATGGTGATCAGCCAGTTGGTACCGTTCGCGAAAAGCGTAGGGATCGCAGCGGGGGCTCTTTCCACCATGACGCTGGTGGTGGGCGCGTGCGGAAACGCATCCGGACGCATCCTGTCTGCGTGGATGTCTGACCGGCTGGGACGGATCAATGTACTGCGTGTCATGATTGCCCTCTGCATGTTCGCCATGCCGGCCTTGTACGCAGCGGGGAACAACGTGGCATTGCTTTATGCGGCAGTCTTCCTCGTCTACTGGGGTTACGGCGCCCAATTATCCGTAAACGGTGTGGCTGCGTCGGATTTCTGGGGAACGAAGAACGCCGGCGTGAACTACGGGATTCTGTTTACGGCCTGGGGCGTGGCAGGAATCATCGGACCTCGTATTGGTGGTGTTCTCTACGACCGTTATCACAATTATCAGGCTGCCTTTTACACCGCAGCTGCGCTGGCTTGTGTGGCTCTGCTGTGCGAACTGGGTGCCCGAAGACCAGCACAATGGCAGAATACTCCGTCAGTCATTGGCTCACAACAGAGAGGTGCATGACACGGCCTTCCGGTGGCGCAATCACGAAGTCGCCCGAAACTGAGGGGACTAAGTGACGCTGAGTTGTAAGCATCCGGGCGCTCTCTGGTGAATAAACGCCGGGAGGCTCGATGGTTCATCCAAGGATCCCTCTCAAGAGTTACCTGAAATGGACCACCGGCACACCCCCTTCTGCATTGTTGTCATGTTGGTGAACTCTCGCGAGGCCCCATACAGGCGGAAGCACACCGAAGTTTCCCCCTGCATCGTAGCCTAATCCGCCCGGAGCGATCGGGGCAAGCTGCCTGAAAGAGCGGGACCTTTGCCGGATTCCTGTTCTATTGCTTGCCGCCCTGTCCGCCACAGTTTGGAACTCCCTATGGTATCTGCTACACGTCGCTGCATGGCCGTTCACAAGATCTCCGGTTGGATTCAGGTATGGTTGTTCATTCCACCCGCACTCCCCACAGTTTCGTTGTATGGCCGCACCCCCTACCACCTTACGCTGCACATACGCGACGCTTCTGCCAATGGACGATTCCAAGTGATGCCGCACGGGGTGAGAGCGGGATACGGGCGGAGCAACGACATTCAACCTCATTGGGGCGGGCAGGGTTGGTTGCGCGTTCACTTGCTTCGCCTGTGAACGATAGACCGGGGTGCCTTTGGCAGCGCGTGTGCGGGTGCTCCGAATGGCATTTTAGGCTGCGCGATTCTTTGTTGTTGCTGACGATATATAGGAAGCGCGCCTGGGGCTGCGCTCGATTGTGGTCGAGCTGTTAACTGCGCTGTGCCGGCGCCGGGCAGGGCGTTGTTCGGACGATACACAGGCGGGGCCGTGCCGCGCACCATCGATACCGGGCGAGAGCAGATAACGGCGCGAGAGCGGGCTGCGCGATGCCAACGCGCATTAGCCGGGCCGGCGGTCGCCCTGTCAGCGGCGAATGAGTCACAACGGGCATACGATCAGATCTCCTTTTCGCGAGCTACGTTGGCGGGCGTTGATCGCGGCATCATTGAAGCTCCTCTCAGGGAATTATATCCAAGAACCCGCGGGCATTATTACGGAGTTTCCCGAATATACTTGCTCCAATCCCGTGTGCGGCGGAAAGCGCGCCTCATTGTAACTGGAATCGGAGGAAAGGTTCCCCACGGCGGACGGGTTTGGCACAAATATCGCTTCGTGGCCATCCTGACTATCAACTTCAGCCTGATGATGGGTCGGCAAGTCC
>JAUZEU010000502.1 GCA_030838885.1 Bryobacterales bacterium
CGCGACCGCTGACCGCCGAACACGATGAACTCCTTCAGCAGGAACTGGTCCGGCGCAACGATCTGGCCAGCAACGTACTGTTGTTACTCCGCCACACAGGTATGCGCATCGGCGAGTGCGTCGATCTGTCTTCCGATTGCCTGCACGCCGGCATTCCTGGGGAATGGGCAATTCATGTCCCGCTTGGCAAGATGAAAACCGAACGGCTGGTTCCGGTGGATTCGTTTGTCTGCCAACTGGTGCAGCGCCTCCGATTCCTGCGCTCGCTCGATGCGACGCCGGCTGACGGCTTTCTTCTGGCACGGCCGCGTGGACGGGAAATGTTGCTTCGTGGACTCCGTAAAGCCCTGCACGACATCACCGCCGCAGCGGGAATCTCCGCGCGGATCGTCCCCCATCAGCTTAGACACACCTACGCCACGTTCATGCTCCGCACTGGCGTAAGCTTTCCCGGCATCATGAAACTCCTGGGCCATAGCTCCCCGGACATGACCATGCGATATCTCGGAATCGCCTTGCCTGACCTGCAACGCGAGTATCAGCAGGCCCGTTCCCAACCTCGACACCTCCTACCCCAACTGAAGCAATCAAACTACACACGCGCCGATCTGCCAGGGCTGGTTGAAGCACACCGTGCCGCACAACATGTCCTGGAGATGTTTCGTCGCACGCTGCCGGAGGGCGCTTCCCGCCGCCGTCTGGGCCGCCTTGCCAATCGGCTCACCAAGATGGCTTGCGAAGCACAGACCCTCGAAACACCAGACAAATAGGCAGAGATTGGCCGGTTAAACGCGCCACTCGGAGGGTTCATCCCCGATGGCATTGTCCGGATGCCGACCACTCGCCCAGAACTGACGACCACCCACTTCCAAGGTTTGCGCGTTCTCGTCAATTTGACGCCCAGCCGAGAACATTGGTAAACGATGCGCGACTACTCGCGGGTATCAAGTGCTGTGCCAACCTGCGCTAATCAAGGAGACTTAAGAAAACCTCCGCGGTAAGAAATCGACGTTCAAAAGCACACCGTCGCAACGGGGTCGGCGGTCCGAATCGGCTCCGCAGCGCGTGAGTGGGTTAGGCTGCGGCTGTTTGGCAAACTGCCATGAGGTCTCGCCTGGTCGTTTTTGCACGTCTCACTCGCTTTGTTTCTACCCGCCGATCGCGGTCCGAATGCTGTGGTTTCCCCTTGCGACACTCATCGGGTTCCAAGCGCCGGAATATCTGACGGAGTTTTTCGGCCGCAAGCCAACTCGGGTCTCGATGCTTAGACGTTAGCTGATGCGGCGGCCTTCATTCACCTGCTCTCCGCTAGAAGCTGTACTTCAACGCCACCTGCATGACACGCATGGGTTTCGCTGAGGTGACAACCCCGAATGTCGCGGGAGACAGCACAGCGTTCGAAGGAGGCAGCCAGTTCGGATGGTTCGCAAAGTTGTATGCCTCGAACCGAAATTGCAGGGACTGACGTTCCATGATTGGCGTGTTTTTGATGGCGGAAAAATCCCAGTTCACAGTTCCCGGCGTGAATAAGACATTCCGCGCTGTGTTGCCGTAACGAAAGTTGAGGGCAGGGTCAGTGGTGTTGAAGGCTGCGATATTCCAGAAATGCTGCGCGGTCTGCTCGGCCGGGACGGGGCTGATACCGGTCGCATCCGGAAGACTGCTGTTCTCGGTGTTGGTTACATCCCCGATGCCTCCGACGTTAATGGGAGTGCCGTCGGCAATCGTCAGGATGCCGCCCAGCTGCCAACCTCCTGTCAGCTTGTTTATCACTCCTAAGTTGCCCTTGCCGAAGGGCAACTCATATAGTACGGATGCGACAAATCGCCGGCCCACATTGAAGTCAGACAGCCCGCGATTGGAAGTGAAATCGTACCAGTTCAATGGCGAGCCGTTCGTCAGGAGCGACGGCCGCAGAGCACTGCCATTGTCGATCGCTTTCGACCAGGTGAAGCTAACCATTGAGGTCAACCCCCTCGAAAGGCGCTGGCTCAGTTTGGTCGTCAATGCGTGATAGTTGGAGTTCACCACGCCGTTCACCGACTGGAGCTGCCCGAAGTTGGCCCATGGTCTGCGTTGCTGGAGCGAACTGGCATCACTCGGCCCCGATCGCAGGACCGGTTCGTTGTAATTCCGGAATATCTCGAGCTTATGACCCTCGTTACCCTGATAGCCGGCTTCCAGAACTACGCCCTGGGACAACTGCCGCTGAACGTTGAACAGCCACTGGACAATGTAAGGAGTTCTGAGGTTCGGGTCGACGATGTAGATCCGGGTTTGCGGACCCTGACAGATTCCGGTCCAGCGGGTGCACGAGCCCTGACCTGTGGTGGGAAGGAGAGGGTTGGACAAGGGAGCATTCGGTTGCTCCACGCTTGCATTCACATTGGCCCGCCCCGCCAGATTTTCATCCGTCGCACTCTGAGTGGCATTGGATACGTCGTGCGCGAAGAAGATGCCCAAGCCCGTGCGTAACGTCCACGCGCCGGCGTTATAAGCCAACCCGAGGCGGGGTGCAAAATCATTGCGGTCGGCCTTTATGGTTGCCGACGGGAGTCCAAGCTTCTCGAGATCCGCCCCCGTTGCGGTCGGTATCGCATCGATAAAGTGGGCGGCTGCTCCCTCGTAGAAAGGTCCGTCTCCAGGTCGCACCAAAACAGGCTGCCGGGTAGTGGCAAGTTTCCCGTTCGGGCCCACGCCCGGGTCAAAAAGATAAGCGTTCATGATGCTGCGGTACTTGTCGTGATAGGGCGGGTAAAGCTCGTAGCGCAGACCGGAATTGATCGTCAGCTTCGGAGTGATCTTCCAGACATCCTCGAAATAAAGCGATGCCGGTGTCGACCGAAACTGGACGCTGGCCAGAGCCCCGGCCCAGTTAAACCCGTTCAACCGCCCAAGCAGGAAATCCGCGAACGAGTAGCCGGTATTCAGGCGGCTGGCTGGATCGAAAGTCGCCGAACCCGTAAAGCTCATATTCGTTCGGTTGTAAATGTTGCCCTGTTCGTTGACACGCATCCGCCGGATCTCGCCGCCAAACCGCAACGAATGGCTGCCCCGAGTGACCGATGCGTTATCCATCCACTGGAAAGTGTTGTTGTGGTCCAGAAAGGGCGCATCGACCGGATCGCCGAAGCCCGTCAATCCATTGCCGAGGGTAAGGCTGGGAATGCCCCATGCAGCCGGCGAAGTATTGGAGATGCCCGCCATTCCCAGTTCCGCCGTGACATTCCGGCTGTACGCCGAAGAAGTGGTGGCGTTGCTCACCAGCTGGTTGAAGCCAAAACGAAATTCGTTGGTCACGGTGGGACTGAACGTCCGGATGTTTGACACCATCACCTGGTAAGCCGTCAGCGCGTATTGCTCGTTCTGGTTCGGGAAGAGTGAAGCGGTGGAAGTGAATTCGTCATTCCAGCCAAACCGGCCAAACCAGAAGGACTTATTCCTCTCGTTGAAGTCTATGCGGTGCGTGAATTGATCCCAGTTGGTCGGAGTGTGCGCCTGGCGAGTGTAGTTTCTGAGAATCTGGTCGCCCGGAGTCGTTGGCGCCGGATAAAACTCGAGCAACTTCACCGCTATCGGAGAGAACTGGCTCCGCGGAATGACGTTGTTGGCGAAAGGTGTGGCCGAGACCGCTTTGACATTGCCGTTCGCATCGGTAGTGAAAACGCGGCTGTCAGGATCATAGATGGTTCGGCCTGAAGCGGAAAAATCACCGGCTCGCATCCGGTCGGTCGCGACGGAGGCTACCTGCTGCAGCGTGTTGCTGTCCCGCAATCCCTCGAAGTTCGACATGAAGAACAACCGGTCTCTGCCGCTGAACAGCTTCGGAATCGTAACCGGTCCGCCAAGAACAAAGCCGTACTGATTGCGGCGGAACGGGTTCTTCGGCCCCGACGATTGCTGCCACTGTCGCGCATCCAGCGCAGAGTTGCGCAGAAACTCGAATGCGGATCCGTGAAATTCATTCGTACCCGATTTCGTGGTGACGTTTACCTGGCTGGGCTGGTGGCCATATTCCGCTGAATACACGCCGGTCTCGACCTTGAATTCCTGCAGTGCATCGATCGACGGGCGGAAGATCCACAGGTTCCAGTTCGGATCAGTGTTCTCGATTCCGTCGAGCGTGTAATGAGTGAATTGCAGGCGCTGGCCCGCAATGGAGTAATTCTGGTTCGCCCTTTCACCGCCCTGGCGGCCTGTGGCCGTAAAGGAAGGCGGCGTTTCAGCGGTGACTGCGGGGCTGAGGGCTATCAACTGCAAATAGTCTCGTCCGTTCAGTGGCAGTTCAACGATGCGCTTATTCTCAATCACGGTACCGACTGCCGCACCTTCCGTGGTCAGCAGCGCAGCCGAGGCCGTCACGGCCACGACGTCGCTGACAGAACCTACTTCCATAGCTACGTCCACTCGAGCAGCGGCCCCAACCTCCAGTTGGACGCCTTCGCGACGCACAGCCCTGAAACCCGTCTGACCGACCTGGATGTCGTACAGTCCTGGAGTCAGAAACGGCAATGTGTAGTTGCCGGAAGAATTCGTCTGGACAGTTCGAGCCGTGTTTGTGGCCCTGTTGGTTGCGGTGACGTTCGCCCCGACCATAACACCGCCGCTCGGGTCGGTTACGATGCCATTGATCTCCCCGAAGTTCTGCGCCAAAAGGGGCAGTGTGGCCAACACACCGCAAAGCAGTTTGAGGTTCCTGAGACTCATGATTTCCCCTTTCCATGACTCGATCCATGCGCACGATGAGCAAGTCGGCGCGATCATATCACAAGAATTCAGGCATGCTCCGCGCGCTCAGCAGATGCGCTGTGAGCACCTGAATCGGGGCAGAAATGAGCATCGCACCGGTCAGGATGTTCTGCGGGGTGTGAGTCTTTCTGCGAATTCGATGGCGCGGATGAGGGTGCTGGTCGAAGCCACACCGGTGCCGGCGATATCGAATGCGGTGCCGTGATCGACGGAGGTGCGAACAATGGGCAAACCCAGAGCAATATTCACACCGCCTTCGAAATCGAGCAGCTTCGAGGGTATGTGCCCCTGATCGTGATACATGCAGACGATCGCATCGAACTTCTTCTTTCTTACCGCCACGTAAAACAGGGTGTCCGGGGGAAATGGCCCCTCTACCGGGAATCTCGGCGCCCGGGCCCATTCAACCGCGGCAACAATTTCTTGGATCTGTTCGCTTCCGAAAAGCCCGTTTTCTCCAGCGTGCGAATTCAATCGCGCGACGGCGATCCGCGGCGAGGGGATCAGCTTGCGAACCGCATTCACGGTGAGCTGAATGATCGTCTGGATGCGCGCACGCTTTGCGTTGCGAATCGCGTTGAGCAATGACACATGGGTGCTTACATGCGTCACGATCAGATCGGGCGACGCAAGCGTGATGGTGAGGTCCTGTACGCCGCAAAGAGCACCGATCAGTTCGGTGGACCCGTGAAGCCCGGATCCGTCAAACAGGTCGCTTCCTTGTTCATGGGAAGCGTAAATGAACGCCGAGATCTCGTGCGCGAGTGCGGCATCAGTGGCAGAGATGACGTACTCCCCGGCCGCGTGCCCCGCCTTGCCGTTGAGCCGCCCGGGAGTGATATCGCTCGCCTGGAGCAAACCCGCGTTCCGTAGTTCAGCGCACCCGGCCGGTATTCTGCCGTGAGAGTTGATGCAAGTAAGTCAACGCGGTATCCGAGGTTCTGGTTGTAGAAACGGAGCCCTTCGAGATCACCGAAGGCACAAAAGGCCATGCCAGTTCCCCATTTGCAAATGCTTTGAGCAGGATGTCAGGGCCGACGCCGCTTGCGTCCCCCAATGGTGATTCCGAAGGCTTCAGTCATCATTTTGCTTTGTGCGAACCTGTGCAATGGATCGGGCGTACCGAACCCGCCTGCTTTCGTAATCAGGAAAAGGCCCGGGGCAGCGGACGAGATCGGCACGCCCGCAACCACCTCCCCAACGGCGGTGAGCGTGCTGATGCCGCACCTCCAGGGCTGTGTCGCCGCCCATAACGAAGACAGCATCCGGCGATGCGATCCCGACCCGCTCGGCAAGACACGCGGCGTTTGCGGCAGCTAACGAGGCCGCATCTGCGCCCGCCTCGTGATTCGACGCTAAGATGTGCCAGCCGCGCCCTTCGGCGGCGAGCATCCTCTGCCGGCTGCCGTTCAGAACCAGGCAGGTGCGGATTCGCGGCATGACCGGAGCGCAATGCGCGGCGGTGTGATCTCGCGGGCGATCATTTCGGCAAGTGCCGCAGGCCCGGCTGCAATGCGCATCCTGGAACCACCCAGGATGGCTCGCGCCGCTTCCGCCACCTGCATATCGACTTCACCGTCGAATATCGTGCACGCCGATTCGGAATCGAACAACTCCGATATCAAACTGGTCCGCACCGGGTTCAGCATATCGTGGGCGAACTCGGTCTCGGCGACCGCTACTCCGTGAACATGCAAAACACCACGTCGCACGGTTCGGCCCGATGCGGGATAGGCCGGGCGTAGCCTGTTCGCCACTCGGCAAAGAGGCGCGCGAGGGCTTCCAGTTCGGCCGGATGTTGCCGCGCAATGTGGAGTCGGTTTTTTTATAGATGAGCGGTGGGTGCTGGCCGAGGTGATACGCGTGAATCGCTCGATCTCGCGGGCTGCGTCAGCGGCATCGAGGTGGCGCGTCTCGGTATCGAATACGATCACCGGCGCCGAACCAGCCGGGCAGGGCATCGTCGAAATAATGACGGGAATGCCGGAATTACGAAACTTCGCCCCGACTTCGAGCGCACCGGTCATATCGTCCGCCAGCGCCAGAACGGTATCGCGCACCGTTCCCGATTCTTTCACAAGGTTCGGCTTCGATGGCCACGCTTCGCACGTGTCGATAGGTGGATGTTTGTCCACTCCCGCTGCTTGCGAGGCGAGCCGCCGTAGCGGTCTTGTACTCACGTGGTTCGAGAATAGCCCGAACGGGCCTGACATCACCTCTGAAGCGGCTGGTGCAGACTCGAGAGGTGTCAAAGCGTCCAGCGTTTGCTGGTCATCGCAGGCGAACGCTCGTGCCTTGACACGTCTCCTGGACGAACACAACCGGTTCCAGTACGGGAAGGTCACGGGCGGGCTGAGAGACTGCAGCGCTCGCAGCCCCGCGAGTAACGGCGAAGTGGCGATCTGAAGCCTCCCGACCGCGGCCGCGCGGCAAACCCGCCACTTCGCGGCCCTAAGGTGATTGGCGCAACCTCGAAGCTCGGATCCGAGGGTCCAGCCGCTTAACCCGGCGTTGGCAGGTGTATTCTCTTATGGGTACGGAATATGGTCCCCAAAAAACGATGCACAAACTGGGGCTGTTGCTTGTTTTGAAGACCGGACTTATGGGGCAGGACTTCGAAGTTGAGTCACTATCGAGCAAGGAGAATGCAAATGATCGCCAATCGAGAATCCGGCACACATGTTGATGAAGTTGCGGCGGGCATCTATCGCATCTCGACGCCGCTGGATGTAATCCCTGGCGGATTCACGTTCAATTCATACCTGATCGCTGACGACCAGCCGCTGCTGTTTCACACGGGGTATCGCAGGCTGTTTCCAACCACCCTGGATGCCATCGGAAAAGTGATGCCGGTCCAGAAGTTGCGCTGGATCGGGGGATCGCACTTTGAAGGAGACGAATTCGGGGCGTTGAACGACCTGCTGGCGGCGGCCCCCGAAGCGACGCCATTTGGTACCGAAATCGGTGTTCTGACATCCCTCGATGACTTTGCCGCCCGGCCCGCCCGCGGGTTCGGGGACGGGGAGGAGTTTTCGATCGGCAGCCGTCGGATGAAGTGGCTCTACACGCCACACGTTCCGCACGGCTGGGATTGTGGTGTTCTGTTCGATCTCTCCACCAGGACGTTACTGTGCGGGGATCTGTTCACACAGCCTGGCGCGAATATGCCGCCCGTGACCGAATCGGAGGTTTTCACCGCAAGCGAAACAATGCGCGGAATGATGGACTACTACGCGCATGCCGCGGGTACACCGGTCATTCTGGAGCGGTTGGCGGACCTCAGTCCGGCAATGCTTGCCTGTCAACACGGAAGCGCCTATCGAGGCAGTGGCGCCGCACTGCTCCGGGAGTTGGCCGCCAGGATTGAGAGCGAGAATGCCAAATTGTGCCAACAACCCCGAGCCGTGACAGCATAAAGTTTTCCCGGAGCCCCTCAACGCCCGAGCGGTCGGGCACTCGTCCTCTATCCAGGTCGCCATACCAGGTCTTTGGATTTGAACCCGATATCGTCGTTCACGGCCGATCGAGTGCGCCGCTTTCGGCCAACACGAAATCGATTTGCTCCAATTCACCTCCGGCTGCATTACATATACGGAAGTTGGGCCCGCAGAACGGTGATACCGGAGAGTCGCAGTGGCAGCGCCTCAAACCCGCCATCAACGGCGAAGTGGCTATCTTGCGACCCTGCCGCCGCGTTGAAGCAAACTCGCCACTTCCCGACTACACAGGAGTTTGAGTCGTTGCCATAAGTGCCGCCACTTTCCGCTAACCGGACCTACAAGGAGCTATCCGCAGCGGTGAACTGGCCTCTGTTTCCGGGTGGCGCGTGACCCGCCCGAAGCGCTCGGAGAAAGCATATCCGCGAAATGACAAAAATAACCGGCCAATCTGTTTTTTCCTAAGTCTTCAGCGTAAGCGCCTTATTATCAAACCAGACCTGTGCAAATTAAGTTTGTAAGACTGTGAAGCGAGGATTCGGTGTTGAGGTGGCAAGGTAGCAGGCAGGGCTGCTGGTAGCGTTGGATCGGGTTCGGCGAGAACCGAAACAACGGGCAAC
>JAUZEU010000552.1 GCA_030838885.1 Bryobacterales bacterium
TTCGTCCAGTAACTGTAGCGCCCGAACAGCCGCTGCTTATCGCTCAGGCTGTGATCGATCCGGGTGTTGTATTCATCGTTTCCGCCTCCAATGCTGGCGTTATTACTGTAGTTATTCAGGTTGGAATACTGCAGGCCGGGGGAGTTCGGCTGCCCCCAGTAGGTCGACATGATTTTTGAAGCGGGATCCAGCCGGTTCGCGGGGATGATGTTGCCGGGGAACTGCGTGCGGATAGTGCCTGTTCCGCAGTTTGCCGAGCTTGTGCAGGTGTTGGTTGCCGGGTCGTAGACAGGAATGAGCGCTCCGCTCGCCGTCCTTGTGTTGGAGAAGTCTCCAGCGCGCTGTTGTACGGTAGGAACGGCCAACAGGTAAGGTGAACCCTGTCTCTGGCGGAAGCCTTCCCATGCGAAGAAGAAAAAGGTCCGGTCACGTTTTATCGGTCCACCGATGTTGGTTCCATATTGGTTTTGGGTGAATGCCGGTCTGGGTTTACCCGAACTGTTGTTAAAGAAGGTGTTGGCGTTCAGTATCTTGTTTCGGAGAAACTCATAGGCGCCGCCGTGGAAGCCATTTGAGCCCGATTTGGACGTCAGATTGATGACGCCGCCGGCGAAGCGCCCGAACTCCGGTCCGAGGCTGTTCGTCTGCACCTTGAACTCCTGCATGGCGTCCTGAGTTGGAATGAGAGCGATGAGGCTCCCCTGCGCAACGTTCAAAGGTGCGCCGTCGAGAAAAGTCGCGTTCTGACCCGCGATTCCGCCGCCGATCTGATAGTTACCGAAGGAGAAGATGTTTTGGCCGGTGGGGTTCGTCAGCGCCTGCCCCTGCGCGACAACGCCTGGGACGAGGGTTACGAGATTAATTACATTTCGGCCGTTCAGCGGCATCTCCTGCACTTTGCGCTCGTCAACTACGGTTCCGAGGGAAGAGGTTTCGGTTTGCAGGAGCGGCGTCTGTGCAGTTACCTCGACTGTTTGCCCAACGTCGCCAACCTGCATGACTCCGTCCACGCGCACCGTTGCCTGTACCTGCACCTCAATGTCGGCGCGAGTTAAGTGTTTGAATCCGGTCTTCTCTATATCGACCCGATAACGTCCGGGTACCAGGTTCACGAACTCATAGTTTCCGTCGGCATTGGATTGAGCGGTACGGCGTTCGGCTGTTCCCGAGTTAGTAAGCGTTACCGCGGAGTCCGGGATGGTAGAACCGGATGCGTCACTCACGGTCCCGACTATAGAACCATAGAACGTTTGTGCCGGCAGCGGCGCTGAAGTGAGTGCGACTAAAACAAGTAATCGTGAAAGCTTTCCTGGTACGCCGTGGTACCCGCTCGCCTGAAACATTGGGACGACCTCCTGGTTTTGGCAGGAACAGCAGAAGCCGTTGCCATGCCGACGCGCGAAGTTTATCACAGAACGAAGGCGAGATTTGCAGCGCGCCACTGTGGCTTATTACGCCTGATTATTTACTCATTAACCAGGAGCGAGGCGGCGAGGAACAGTCCGGCCCAGGAGGTGGCTAGTTGTTGCGGAAGTTCGCGGACTTCGCGTCCCAGGCTCCGATATAGACTACGATGTTCGGTTTCGCCCCACGCAGCGCGGCGGCGCCTTTTTCGGTTACCGAGGTCCCCTTCAGATCCACTTCCTTCAAGCCTGGCATCGCAATCAGAGTCTTGACCGAATCGTCGTCGATGCGGTTACAGCCCTGAAGTTTCAGCTTTTCCAGTCTTGGGAGGGCTTTCATTCGTTCGAGCCAGCCGGGGGTTACACTCATCGCACTTACTTCGGCGAATTTCGCGCCTTCGATCCCGACTCCGATTGATGTGCACCCGAAGCGTAATTCGCGAAGGTTTTTCAGGGTGAGTACGGCTTCCAGCCCCACGTCAGACATGGCGATTGTCCACACGTTTTTGTCGGTGCCTTGTCTGCCGCTCAGATCCAGATAAACCAGCGTAGGCATCTGCCGGAGTGCCTGTAGCCCGGCATCGCCCAGTTCAGTGCCGCCCATCGTTAGTTCTTTGAGGTTGGGGAGTGTAGTGATCCGCTCGAGTCCGACGTCGGTCAGCATGGTTGACCCCACGTTCAGCGATTCGAGCGATGTAATGCCGGATATGTGTTCCAGCGTCGTGTCACTGACCTTGGCGCCGTGCAGGTTCAGCCGCCTGAGCTTCTTCCAGTCTTTAACTGCAGCCATACCTTCGTCAGTCACGTATTCCGCATACGAGAGGTTCAGTTCCACGATGCCGGGAACGTTTTTGATTTCCTGCATTCCCTGATCTGTGATCCGGGTTAAAGAGAGATCCAGTGTGTTTAGATCGGGCAACTGGTTGAGTTGACGGAGGTCCGTATCGGTCACCCACGTTCCGCGCAAGTCCACTCCGGTTATCCGCCCCTGAGGGTTTTTTGTGACGGTGCCGCCGAGATCCTCGATCCACTGCGTATTACTGTTGCCCTTCACCTCTGCGGCTGTTGCACTCGCGCCGATGTACCCGATACATCCCAGTAAGGCTGGGAGGAAAAAGCGTGTCATGTTTATTTGCTCCTCCGGCGCGGCAGCGCAGAATCGCGGTCGAAAACAATCGTACAGGAGGGCAGGGCAGTCTTCAGCTCGTCCATACCCTTCTCCGTGATCAGCGTGTGATAGATATTCAGTTTCTTTAGCGCAGGCATCGTTTTGAACGCCTGTGCGCCGGTATCGGTCACGTTGGTGGTATCAAGGCTTAACTCGTGCAGTTGCGGAAGTGCCTTTAGAGGTTCCACTCCTTTATCGTCCACCGAAGTGTAGTCCAGTTTCAGGATTTCCAGGCTCTTCAGATCGGCCAGGGCTTTCGCTCCTTCGCTGGTTGTGCGGGTTCGGAACAGTTCAATCCGCTTCAGGTTTTGCAGGGGCTGGAGGGCAGCCAGGCCGGCATCAGTGAATCTCGCGTGGTTCAGGTAAAGCTCGCGGAGTTTGGTAAATGCGGCAATCTGCGTCAGCCCTGCATCGGCTATATCGGTCCCGGTCAGATCCAGCACCTCCAGGTTTGTGAGCCCTGAAAGGCCCTTCAGTCCGGTATCCGTTACATCGGTGTAGCTGAGCCGGAGTGTGACCAGGCCGGGCATCTTGCCGATATGCGTAAGGACGCTGTCGTCCACGCGCGTGCCGGAAAGATCCAGTTCGCGCAGCCCCTTCAGATTAGTCAGATTTGCAAGCCCGGGGCCTTCCACCAGCGTTCCCTGCAGCCGCAATGTCTGCAGGTGTGTCATGCCGGCCAGTTTCGAAAGACCAGCATCGGAAACCGTGGTGTTGCTGAGATCCAGATGCTTCAGATTTGTAAGATGTTCAATCGAGGACAGACCGAGATCGCCGATCTGGGTGACCTGCAGGTCGAGCCTTTCGAGATTCGGCAGATGCGCCAGGTTGGAAAGCTGGGCATCACTCACTGAAGTAGAAGAAAGGCTCACGGCTTTCAGGTGCTTGTCTGAGAGTTCGGTCTTGCCGCCCATGGCCTGCACCCACGCGGAAACGGCCTGTTCCGTATCCCCGGTTGGCTGCGATGCCCCAGGCGCTTTACCTTTCATGGCTGCGGAACCGACGAACTGTACTTTGGAGTTGGGCAATGCTGCCCGGAGCGCTTCGATCCCGTTGGGCGTTACGCGACTGTACCGGAGATCCACGTCAGTCAGACCTTTCAGGATCTGCAGCTTTGCAAGACCGGAATTCGTCACGTGTGTCCGGTAGAGGTTCACAGCCTGCAGTTGTTTCATTCCCGACAGTATGTCCATACTGGCGTCGGTCGCCTGTGCTCCCTGAAGGTTCAACTTCCGCATGGCTTTCAGGTTTCGGAGGTAGCCGATTCCTTTTTCTGTGAGCCGGGTTCCGGAGAGATCGAGTTCTTCCAGATTGGTGAGATCGCTCAGGTATTTGAGGCCTTCATCGGTGACCAGTGTGTCGCGCAGAATCAGCCGCCGGAGTTCTTTCAGCTTGCCAAGCCCTTCCATTCCCTTATCGGTAAAAGGGTTGAAGCCCAGATCCAGGCTGCGCAGACTGGTAAGCGGAGACATGTCGAGGTTCGCCAGACGGCACTGTGCGCAGCGAAACTCTTTCAGCGCAGCCCATCCGAGCAGGTCGCGGATCTCGTCGTCTTTAATCTCGATAGTCGCGTTGAAGTGCCACCCGAAGGAGAGCCGCTCGACTTTGCTCAGAGTTGCCAGAGACTTGAAAACGCCGGTCACGTCTTCATTGGCGCCGCCGGGGTTCCAGATCGGTCCTGGCAGGTAAAGCTCGCGTAAGTTGGCCAGGCCTTCCAGTTTCCTCAACTCGACCGGGCGCATCACCGCCCCGGTCAGGTCGATTCCTTTGATGTGGATTTCCCCCGTAGGCAACTGAGAGACATCACTTACCGGCTGCCGGCTTCCTTCCAGAACGACACGCCCTTCCCATCGCAGCACCCATTCCGCGGTCTCGCGTTCGGACGCAGCGTGCGCCAGGCCCGCCAAAAGGAACAAAGTGTAGATAGTTCGGCACATCACGGCTATTCTACAGCCTTGCTTCCACAATCAAAGGTGTTTACCATGGCTCAGGGTACTCTTTGCTGAAAAGGTTCGCTCTTATTGGTTTCGTTGTGGCGCCCCTATGGGTGCAAAATGCGGCGGCACAGGAGGCCAGTTTTGGAGCGGGCCTTTATCAGGTGATGGAGAAGGCCGCCTGCCGGTCCTGCCACAATCCGGACGGGGTGGCATCGGGCACGCGCCTGCAGTTCCCGGATGCCGGGTCGGATTCGGCTAAGACCGAGGCTTTTGGCAGGTCGCTGGTCACGCTGGTTGACCGCGAGCACCCGGATTCTTCCCTGTTGCTGAACAAGCCCACGAACCGCATCCCGCATGCTGGCGGCGAGCGTGTAAAACCTGGCAGTGCAGATGAGGTGGTGCTCAAAGCTTGGATTCAGCGGCTGACGCATCTTTCGGGTGATGAACTCTCACGTGCCATGAAGTTCCGTGAGGAAGAAGCCAGCGGCGCGGGGACGGTGAGCCCTCAGCCGGAATTGCGCCGGCTGACGCACAGCCAGTACAATCACACGGTTCGCGATCTTTTGGGTGATCAGACTGCGCCGGCGAACCAATTCCCTCCGGAAGATTTCATCAACGGATTCCGTAATCAGTCGAGGGCGCAGAGCCTTTCGCCGCTGCTGATTGAGGCTTACAGCGCCGCGGCAGAGCGCCTGGCACTATCGGCTTTTCAGGGCGGAGATACGCATGGTCTGATTCCGTGCAAGCAGTCCACGGCATGTCGCGGTCGTTTTGTTCGTGAGTTCGGGCTCAAGGCGTTTCGTCGGCCACTCGATGCCGGTGAGCAGAAGCGCTACGAAACGTTGATGTCACGCGAAACGGATTTGCTGAAGGGTGCGCAACTGGTGATTGAGGCCATGCTTCAGTCGACAAACTTCCTTTTCCGTCTGGACAGCACGTCTGATCCGAAGTGGAAGGGATACGCAACCGCAAACCGGCTTTCCTACGCGCTTTGGGACAGCATGCCCGATGCTGAATTGTTCGCTGGCGCGGCGCGCGGGGATTTAGCTACTCCGCAAGGCGTTGAGAAGGCCACACGACGAATGCTGGATAAGCCGCTGGCTCGTGAGTCGCTGAACGAGTTTGTTAGTCAGTGGCTGCGTTTCGATCGCGTGCTGACGGCGACCAGAGACCGCCGTAAGTTTCCACTGTACACGCGAGAGACTGCGGTCGCCATGACGCAGGAGGCGCGTACCTTCATAGCCGACCTTGTCTGGAACGATCGCAATTTCATGGATCTGTTTACGGCTGATTACGGGTACGTGAGCTCTGAGCTGGCCGGTATTTATAAAGTTTCAGCACCTGCCAAAGAGTTTGATCGCGTTTCGTTTCCCGCCGGTTCGGAGCGGGCAGGTCTCCTGGGTCAGGGTCTCTTCCTCGCTTTAACTTCCAAGCCGGAAGACTCTTCGCCTACCGCTCGCGGCCTGTTTGTGCGCGAACAATTCCTGTGCCAGCACGTGCCGGATCCGCCTGCGGATGTGAACACGAATCTGCCGCCCGTTTCGGAAGCGAAACCACAGACCAATCGCGACCGGATGTCTGAGCACGCATCCAATCCAAGTTGTGTGACCTGCCACAGGCTGATTGATCCAATCGGGTTTGGTCTGGAGAAATTCGATGCAGTGGGCGCCCGCCGGGACAAGTTCAACCTGCAGTTCCGCAGCGGTCGTGGGGGCGGGGAAGGCGGCGGCGGTCGTGGCGCGACTAAGAGTGTGGATCTCGACATCGATACGGTTGGAAGCGTCGCGGGTATTCCCGATTCGAAGTTTTCTTCCCCTGCGGAATTGGGTTCTGTCCTGGCTAAGAGCGTGCAATGTCAGGAATGCGTTGTGAAGCAATACTTCCGGTACACCGCAGGCCGGATGGACGTACCTGCGGATCGGCCGCTCATCAGGAAGGTACTCGAGGAATTTCGAGGCTCGCAGTTTCGTTTTAAAGAGCTTATAGTGTCATTAACACGTTTGAGGGAATTTCCCGATCAAGAGGGTACCGCCCATGTCGCAAGTAATTACAAACCGCGTTAGGACCTCCCGCCGGTCCCTCCTGAAGGGGATGACAGCCGCAGGCGCACGGATTGTAGTCGGTCTGCCGCCGCTGGTGTCAATGTTCAACTCGACCGGTACGGCCTATGCGGCCGCTGCTGCTGCGGACGGCCCCGCTGCCAAGGCGATAGAAACCCGGTTTGTTCTGTGGTTTAACGGCAACGGAATTCCGGAGCGATACTGGATCCCCTCGGAAGAAGGTGTGGATTACCACATGACTCCCTGCCTGTCCCCCTTGGCGGCCTATCGCAAAGACGTTCACGTGTTGAGCGGCGTGGATAATGCGGCGGCGAGCGGCATGGGCAACGGTCATACCAACTCCATGAGCGGGTTGATGACCGGCACCACGTTTACGGGTCGCGGACCGAGTGGGCCGTCCATCGACCAGATTATCGCGGCTAAGATCGGTGCCGATTCGCGGTTTCGTTCGCTGCAGATCGGTGTGGCGCAGGAATCGTTCGGCGAGAGTATGCAGCGCAATATGAGTTGGGCCGGGTACGAGCGCGCGCTGCCGCCGGAGATGATCCCGCACAGGCTGTTCGACCGGTTGTTTGGTGCGCGGGAAGAGGGCTGGGTCAATCGCAAACGCAGCGTTCTCGATACCATCAGCCAGGACGCCACGGCGCTGAAGAAGAAGCTTCCGGCTGAGGATCAGGCCCGCGTGGAGGAACATCTTTCGGGCATTCGCGATTTGGAGAGGTCGATTGCTGGTCTGCCGCCTGAGTACCGGCGCGTGGATCCGCCGGACTTCGATGGCGATATGAAAGACTGGCCGCGCATTGCAAAGCTTCAGAGCGATCTGCTGGTACAGGCGCTGGCGACCCGGCAGACGCGGGTGGCGTCTTACATGCTGACCAAGTGCCAGAGCATTTCCCGGTTCCCGTGGCTCGGTTATACGTCTGCGCGTCATCACGATTACACGCATGCCGAGGGGAAGACATCCGGGGCGGACGGCGTGGAGGGTCAACGGGTGATGCGTGACATCTGCAAGTGGCACGTGGAGGAGTTCGCTTATCTGATCGCGAAGCTGGAGTCGGTGCCGGAAGGCGACGGAAACCTCTTCGATCACACCAGCCTCGTTTATGTACACGAGCATGCCGAAGCGAATCCGCATAAGAACAGCGGTCTTGCCATGATTGTGGCGGGTGGCAGCAGCAAGCTTGCGAGGGGCGCGCATACCAAAGTTACCGGCACGGTGGCGGATGTTTACGTGACCATCGCCGATGAAGTAGTTGGAGCCGGGATTGGAAAGTTCCCGACTGCGACTAAGAAGCTCACTTCGCTGTTGACTTAACGGCCGATGAATTTTTTGTAGAGGCCGCTGTTGTAGGTGCTCCAGGGTGTAAAGCCGTGGCGCTCGCGATAAAGCTGATAGGCGAAATCGATGTTCGCCTTGCAGTCGAGCAGATCGCGAAGGTTTAGTCCCGGGCGGAGCAGATGCACTGTGTTGATCTGGAAATAACCCCAATCAAGCGTGCCATTTGAATTGTAATGATAGATCTCGCATTTGCCCTTTGGATTCTCAGCCCGCTGAATCGCGAGGGCAACCCGGCAGTCGGGGCCGAATTTTTTACAGGCATACTGCTGCCATGCGGATAACCCATGCCCTTGCTGGTCCGCCTGCGCTTCCTGGGCTCCTTCCGACGACACGCGTTCCGCAATCACCAGTGGCCACTGTGTGCGCACAAGAATCGGACTCTGCAGGCTGACCGTGTATTGGCCGTGGAACCACCAGAGACACGCGGCTGCTGCCGCGAGACCCAGGGTGATCAAAAAGGCGTTCAGGGTGGCGGATTCCCCCGAAGGAGCGGCGGTTGAACGATAGGGTCGACGCCGGGTCGAGCGACTTTTAGCGGGCAGCCTGGGCAAGGCCTATCGTACATTGTGAGTGAAAAAATGGCACGATCCGTTGGGACCGCGCCATTATTGAAAC
>JAUZEU010000583.1 GCA_030838885.1 Bryobacterales bacterium
GCTGGGCTCAGGTGTGATGGTGGCGGCACTGGTCGCGGTGAATGCGCTTGGCGATGTATTGGATCCGGGGACCGGCAAGATCGTCGCGGGCGCCCGTAAATCGCCGGATAGCCGGGAGTTCATTAACTCAGCGATGGCGCTCCGGCATGGCATACCCGAGACACCGCCGTTCCGGGGAAACACGACACTCGCCGTGGTTGCCACAAACGCGCGGTTTGATAAGGTGCAGACGAACAAGATAGCCGCTCTGGCGAGTTTGGGTGTGGCGCGGGCGATCTCGCCGGTGAACACGATGGCCGATGGGGACATCACGTTCGCAATCTCGCTGGGCAGGGAAAAGGCGAGCGTGGATGCGGTGGGTTCGGCGGCGGCCGAAGCACTGGTGATGGCGGTGCTTAGAGCGGTTCAGGCCGCCAGGACGGCGGGGGGAGTGCCAGGTTTGGCGGGATAGCTTAGCGGGATGGCGGTGATGTGGTGAAGACTGCTTCGACCGGCATAGCGAAGCCGGGCAGCAGAGTCGTGGTCAGTTCATCGCCTACTTGCAGTTGAAAGGCAATCTCCAGCCCGCCCGCTTTCGCTTCCGTTGGATTTCACTCGTGCGCGTTTCCGGATCCACGATCCAGTATTCGTGTGCCCCGCGCGAAGAATAGAGATTTCGTTCGATGTAGCGGTCCCGTTTTTCGTTGGCGATGCCTGGTGACAAGATCTCAATCACAATCTCGGGCGAACCGGTGAATCGTCCATTCGCCAGAATGTCATTGCAGCGCTCGTTGCTGACATAAGTCAGATCGGGAATCACGCCGTTAAACTCGTCGAACACAATACCGACGCCTGGTACCACCTGACCTATCGGATTTTGTTCAAGATATTGGGTAATCCGGTATTGAACCTTCGAGAGCACCGATTGATGGAAGAAAGTTGGCGACGTGGACACGTGAAGTTCGCCATCGATCAGTTCGTAGCGATTACCGTCATCCGGCATCGATTCAATATCGGCCATTGTCAGCGGCGGTTCCGTATAAGCTGTCATGGGCGAACTCTTCACGATGTTATCGCAAATTCCCCTCGAGCCCGGCCCAGCGCAGATACCGCATCAGGTCCCGCCGGTGCTTCCATATGAACTGAAAAAAGATACCAGGCGTGATCGACGAAGCCTCAATGCCCGACCACGTCTCAATTCTCCACTTCAGATACGGACTGTCCCAGGGATGAAGCCGGAACCCTTTTGCCAGTCGCCAGGGAATGACAAATACCGCCCGAATCAGGGCCGCAACCCGCTCTTCGAAACGGTCTTGCGATCCTTAACAGCGTAATAGCCCAGACGAGTGCGTCCGATCGGGTTTCCGGGTGCCTTGATAGCAATCTTGATCTGCCGGAATGATCCGTCCAGGGCCTGATTGGAAGGTGTGTAAGTGATGGTGTACTGATTCCGGATGTCGTGCGCCACTTCGTGCGCAATCTGCTCAACCTGCGTAACATCCTTCGGATAGAAAGCCTGCCCGCCGGTGCTCTCCACCAGAAGATTCAGGGCGCGCTTTGCTTTACCCGCTTCCCGCTTCTCTTCATCCGTCAGCAGTCCGATCGCATAGATCAGCACGTCATTCTGCTGCGCCTCACGTACCAGCGCTTCCAGACTCACCAGGCTCGCGTTGTCATTGCCGTCCGTTACTACCAGCAGAACCTTTTTGTCGCGCTTAGCCTTCCTGTTCAGGTGCTCGATCGACATACGCATCGCATCGCGCATGGCCGTCCCGCCCCGTGAATCGATCTTGGACAGCCCCTGTTCCAGTTGCTTCAGGTCGTTAGTGAAATCCACGTCTAGGTACGCGTCGTCGTTGAAATTCACCACGAACGCCTCATCGTGCGGATTCGAATCCCGAACAAGCGTAAGCGCTGACGATTCCACGGCCTGCCGCTTTTCACGCATGCTTCCCGAGTTGTCAATAATCAAGCCCAAAGACACGGGAACATCTTCTCGCTTGAAGTCTTTAATCTCCTGCGGAACGCCATTCTCCAGAACCGTGAAATTACTCCTGGTCAGATTCGTGACCAGATGCCCGCCTTTGTCTGTCACCGTCACATTGAGTGGCACCAGACGCGATTCAGACGTGAAAATCGCATCGCCGCCGGACTCCGGAGTCTCAGGCTTGCCTTGTGCCGGAGCAGCAGCCTGCCCGCAGAGTATCAGCGGTGCCAGAAAAATTGCGATCGTAATGAGGCTTGTCGTTTGAAAATTACTGCGTCGGCGCATAGTAGCCGGTTCTCCAGAAGGGATGAAGCTGTGGCAGTCCGCGGGGCTGAATGATCTTCACCTGTACTTTGCGGTACTTGCCATCCCGTGCGCCATTGCTGGGGCTGTATCCGAGGACGTATTGGTTACGCAATTCGATACCGATCTTTGCAGCGACGTCCGGCAACTCGTTCAGATTCTCCACAATAAAGTGGCGTCCGCCGGTTGGCTCCGAAATATCCGTCAGTAAGCCAGGGCCGGAAAGCTCTTCCGGAGTTCGCCCCCGCGACCCGATGGATTCATAAATCCCGATCGCATAAATCTGCACGTCGGCTTCCTTTACAAAGTTCTTTAATTCCGATTCGGTGTACCGGCTGCTGTTGTCTCCGCCGTCCGAAATGACCACCAGCGCCTTGCGCGGATTGTGCGCTTTCTTCATTGTACGCAGGGCCAGCAGCACGCCATCGAGCAGTGCTGTGCGGCCCTTTGACTGAGTGAAAGTCAAACGGTTCTGGATCTCTTCCAAATTGTGGGTAAAAGGCGTCACCAGTTCGGGGCGGTCATTAAACTCCACCAGAAAAGCTTCGTCCTCCGGGTTGGCGGTCTTGAAAAATTCCGCGACCGACTGCCGTGACTTCTCCAGCTTGGGACCCATGCTGCCGCTCGTATCGAAAACGATGCCGATGGACAGCGGTGCGTCCTCGCTTCCGAACGACACTATTTTCTGTTTCACTTTGTCTTCAAAAACATCGAAAACATCCTGGTCGAGGCCGGTCACAAAGCGATTCAGCGGGTCGGTAACTGTTACGGGAATCAGCACCAGATTCGTGTCAATCCGTATATTTGCCTTTGGTTGGGGCACTGCCGGCTGATCGCTCGGCTTTGGTCGCGGAACAATATTGACTGGTCCGCTTTCCGTAGAATCCTGCGCACGAACCCTTGGGGCACAGAGGGTTACGCTCATCAGCGCAATTCACATGGACACCCCGCCGAGGCGCGTTCTGGCCATCTCTGTTCATCGGCCCTTTCTGCCTGGAGTCTAACACAGACGTCACATGGTAAGATTTCGTGTGCAACGCAAAATCCTGGCCGTTATTCCAGCCCGGTGGGCCTCCTCCCGGTTCCCCGGAAAAGCGCTGGCACGGCTCGATTCCCGCACCATGCTGGAGCACGTTTACGAACGCGTTTCCATGGCGCGCTATCTCAGTTCTGTCATTATCGCCACGGACGACGACCGAATCTACAAAGAAGCCCGCCGTTTCGGAGCCCGCGCCCAGATGACGCGCAACGACCATCTTTCCGGCACAGACCGGGTGGCCGAAGTGGCTTCAGCCCGGGAAGATGTCGAACTCGTGGTGAACATTCAGGGCGATGAACCGCTGATCGACCCATCCGTCATCGACGCCGCAGTACTGCCCCTTTTAGAAGAGCCTGCCATCCAGATGGGGACAATGAAAAAGCGAATTGAGGACGTTCGTGAGATTTCCGACCCTAATGTAGTTAAAGTAGTTACGGACAGGTTTGAAAACGCGATCTATTTTTCCCGGTCCACCATCCCCTTCCATCGTGATTCGAGAATCGGAAATCCGGCGGCGGGTGACACGGCTGTTCATTACAAGCACATTGGCCTTTACGTTTATAAAAGAGATTTCCTGTTGCGCTACTCCGGTATGCCGGTGGGGCCGCTTGAACAGGCGGAGAGACTGGAGCAATTGAGAGCGTTGGAAAACGGATTTAAAATTCGCGTGGTGGAAACCGATTACGAATCGCTCGGCGTGGATACGCCGGCGGACCTGGAACGCGTCCAGGCGTTGTTCCGCGCGGCCCGGGCGGCCGTGCTGGGCGACGAGGTCTCGAAGTAATGGCGAAGCACATCTTCGTCACAGGGGGCGTGGTTTCGTCTCTGGGGAAGGGCATTGCCGCGGCGTCCATCGGCTGTCTCCTCGAAAACCGCGGCCTCAAGGTCAGCCTTCAGAAGTTCGACCCGTACCTGAACGTGGACCCCGGAACCATGAGCCCCTTCCAGCACGGAGAGGTGTTCGTGACCGACGACGGTGCGGAAACCGATCTCGATCTGGGCCACTACGAACGCTTCACCCACTCACACCTCACACGCGCCAACAATCTGACCAGCGGCCGTATCTACGAACAAATCATCCTGCGCGAACGCCGGGGCGATTACCTCGGCAAGACCGTCCAGGTGATTCCTCACGTCACCAATGAGATTAAGGCTGCGATTAAGAAACTGGCTGCCGAATCCGATGTGGTGATCTGCGAAATTGGCGGCACGGTCGGTGATATCGAATCCTTGCCGTTTCTGGAAGCGATTCGCCAGGTCCGCCACGAAGTTGGCCGCGAGAACTGCATTTTCGTGCACGTCACGCTGGTGCCGTGGATCAATGCCGCCCAGGAACTCAAAACCAAACCAACCCAGCACAGCGTGAAGGAACTGCGCGCGCTCGGTATTCAGCCCGATATCCTGCTCTGCCGTGCCGAACGGTTTCTGCCGCTCGACATGAAAGACAAAATCGCGCTGTTCTGCGACGTCGCGCCGGAGGCTGTCATCACCGCGAAGGATGTGAGTTCTGTTTACGAGATTCCTCTGGTATTTGCGGAAGAAAAAGTAGACGAGATCATTCT